>NZ_SJDU01000200.1 GCF_005518285.1 Brachyspira catarrhinii
TTATGTTTTAAGAGGCGGTTATAAAAGCTATAGGCGTTTTGTATTGGATTCTTTTAATAAAAATTATAAAATATATTTGCTTACGGGAAAAACTGGAAGCGGTAAAACTTTAATATTAAACAAATTAAAAGAATTGGGGCATAATATTATCGATTTGGAATTTTTGGCGAAACATAAAGGCTCTGCATTCGGCGGTATAAACGAAGGAGAACAGCCTACGCAGGAACAGTTTGAAAATTATTTATCGAATGAATTATATAAATATGGTAACGATAAAGTATTATGGTTTGAAGACGAAAGTTATTTAATCGGTAAAATAGCGATTCCCAAATCCTTATTTAATACTATGAAAGAGCCTCAAAAAGTTATTTATTTAAATGTTTCAAAAGAGAGCAGGGCAAAATATATAACCGAAATTTACGGAAAATACGATATAAACGATTTGGAAAAATCCATTCTAAAAATAAAAAATCGTCTGGGAGGCGAGAGAATGAAAAAAGCTGTGGAACTTTTGCATAACGGAAAAATATACGAATGCGTTTTGACTTTGCTTTATTATTACGACAAAGCTTATAAATTGAATATAGTCGAAGATAAACTCATAAATATAGAATGCGATAATTTGGATTTCAATTCGATAACAAAATCAATTTTAAGCAAAATATAAATTTAGAATATAATAATAAAAAAGCATCGCTCTTGATAGCAATGCCTTTTTATTATTATTTTGTTCTTTATTATCTTATTAGAACGATTCAAAACCTTCCGTATCATCTTTAGGGTTATTAAAAGTAGAACCAAATTCGCTGTCTTTTGAAACTGACGGAACGGGTTTAGTCTCTTCATAACTTTTCTTTAGCGGACTTTTTACGGGATTTTTTATTGGAGTTTTTACAGTCGTTTTTAAAGGACTTTTTATTTCTGTCGAAGGTCTCGGTTTTGGAGTAAAAGTTTTTTCCTCTTCTTTTTCTTTATCGTCTTTGAGGTCGTTTAATTTTTCTTCTTCATTATTATTATCAATGTTTTTATCTTCTTTTTTTTCTTCAACTTTCTTTTCGATAACTATATTATTTTCAGAATCGCTATCTTCTCTTAATTTAAAGAATTCCATCGCGTTTAATAATTCTTTAGCTTGAGAGAATAAAGTTTCAGAAGCCGCTGTAGATTCTTCGACCAAAGCGGCGTTTTGTTGAGTCGCCATATCCATTTGAGCGATTGCGATATTTACTTGGTCTACTCCAGATTGTTGTTCCACCGCCGTAGAGCTTAAATCTTGCATTATTTTAGCCGTTTCCTCTATTTGTTGCTTTAAATTTTGGAATATTTCTTTCGATTCTCTTGCGGTTTCGGTTGCGGTCGCCGTTTTTTCTTCAGCGTCCGAAACTAAAGCGGTAATATCTTTAACGGACGCTTGAGTATTTTGAGCCAAATTTCTTACTTCGGATGCGACTACGGCGAATCCTCTTCCTTGCTCTCCCGCTCTTGCAGCTTCGACTGCGGCGTTTAATGCGAGAATATTCGTTTGAAAGGCTATGGATTCTATTATTTTTGTAATCGCGCTGATTTTTGAACTCGATTCGTAAACCGCTTCTATATTTTGAGTGGTTTCTTCTATTATTCTTCCCGCTTCTTCTATAGCGTTTCTTGAATTAATCATCATATTATTGCCTTCTACCGTATGGTCTGCGGACGATTTAATTGTGGAAGCTATTTGTTCCATAGACGAAGCCGTTTCTTCGAGTCCCGATGCCTGACTTTCCGTTCTGTCGGACAAATCCACATTGCCTTGAGCGACTTCTTCGGCGGAAGATTTTACGGTATTTGCGCTATAATAAACGATTCTAACCTTTTCATTTAATACCCATAAAAAGTTGTTTATCGCTTTCGCTATCATTCCAAATTCGTCTTTTCTGGAAAGAAGGAAAGGAGGAACATCCCAATTTAAATCTCCCTGCGATAATTTGGTTAAATCTTTAGCCAAAGCGCTTAATATTTTTGTTATTTTTCCTATGTATATGAATATAAAAATGGAAGCGAGTATAAGTATGGCTATAGTTCCTATTATCGCGTATCTTACCATAGAATAAATATTTCCAAATAATTCGCTCGATTCTACGCTCATAACTACAGACCAATCGGATATAGGCTCTCTATCGAAAATCGCTATAGAATCGTTTCCATTGAACGGAGATTTAAATTCAAAGATTCCAGATTCGTTTTCTCTCGCGTATTTTATATAATCCGCTTCTTGTAAAATTTTACTTCTGACATGAGACGAAATAGGGTCGGCAATTACCATTCTATCTCTATCCACTATAAAAGGATGTCCAGTGTTTCCAAATTTAACCATTTCCAATTCTTTATCTATAAAAGAATGCCAATCAACTAAAACTCCAACCGCTCCTATTATATTTCCAAGACTATTTCTAACGGGACTGCATATAGGTATTAGCCATTTATTGTCTTCTAAAGGATAAGGAACTGCGGTATAATACATTGTAGTTTGCCCGCTCATAACTTTTCCCCATAATTCCGAATCTATCGTTCTTATATCGTAATTTGAATTTAAAAATACTCCGTTTGCGCTGTCCAATATCGGATAACCTTGAGCATTGAATAATATTAAAGAATATACTACCGTATTGTTTGCGACTATATTTTTCATAACATTTTCGGCTATAATTCTCGTATCGGGCGTATTGATAGCCAAATGATTTCTTATATCGACAAATCCAGAAGAAATTGAATCGGATATAACTATAGCTTGATTTAACCAAACATTTATTATCCTTGTATACGCTTTAGTAGTCGATTGAAAGCCGAATATTGAAGAATTCCTTATTCCTATTGCTCCTATATCGATTATCAATGTAACCAATATTATAGTCATTACCGTTACCAATACCATAACGAAGAAAGGGATTTTTATTCTCAATGATTGTAATTTTCTCATTTTTAAAACTCCAATGATTTTTTAGATTAGTTTTTACATTTTATTTTATATAATAATTTTATTTTTATCAAGCAATAGCTTATCATAATTTATCGGAATATTTTTTATTAAAATTCATTATTAAGATTAGCTTTTTTATTTTCCGCTTCGCTTTTTCTCAAATATAACGGAGATAAAGAAAATATATCGTCAAAATCTCCAGCTTTAAATCTGCTTTCCGACAACAAAATTGAATTTGACGCTTTTATTATATTAAAAGAATTATCCAAATTGTTTATTTTATAGTTTTTTGAATTATTTTTTAAACTTTCTAAAAAGAATTCTTTATTTTTAGAAAAACCGTCTCCGCATAAGGTAATAATTTCGTTTTTATTTGAAATAGAATCGATTAAATTGATTATTTCGTTATAAGTTAAATCCAAATTTTCTTTTATTTTTTTGTCGTCTTTATAAATATTCGCGTAAACGCTTCCTTTTCTCGCCTCTATTAAAGCCAATTTCACGCCATCGAAAGATTTTATATTTTGATACAAACTCTCCAAACTTGAAACGCCGATTATTTTAATATTTTTCGCATAGCAAATACTTTTTATTGTGGCAAATGCTATTCTAATAGAAGTAAAAGAACCCGGTCCGATTCCAAGAACTATACAATCTATATTATCCAAAGACAATTTATTTTCTTTCAAAAAGTCGTCTAAAATTGGAATTAGTTCGCTATTATGATTTTTGATATTTTCTTTATTTATTTCGATTATGGAATCGTCCGATTTTAAAGCTATTGAAAAGCTCGAGGATACGGTATCGAAAGCGAGTATATTCATGAAATTAAATTTAAAACCAATCCTTTAAGCCTCATTACTCTATTTGCGATTGCTATATGGTCCTTTTGATTTTTAATTATGTCTCTATATAAAGAATCAAGCTCTTCGTTTATTTTTGAAACCACATTATAAGTTTTTTTATTCATGCTTAAATTTCTAACTCTATAAGCGTCTTTAATCACTTTTTCCACCAACGCTCTGATTAAATCTCTAAATTTTTGAAATTCTTTTATATTGGAACTTTTTTCAAGCATATTTCCCGCATCGTATATTTGTTTTTTTAGTTCGTTTAATTCGTAGGAGTATTTTTTTATTTCCATATCTTCTTCGAGCATAGACGCGAAATTGGAAGATGCAACGGAAACTTTAGCCGAAGAATCCATTAATATATTATTAAGATTAATTTCTCTATTTCTTCTTTCTTCAACTC
>NZ_SJDU01000201.1 GCF_005518285.1 Brachyspira catarrhinii
ATAATGAAGAAGAAATTAATAATAATTATACTAATTTGATAGATAAATTTAATAACATATTAAAAAATAAACATAACGGCTCTATATACATTAGTTTTGATAATAAAAATAACTTATAAACAAATAAAAATATATACCATAAAATTTTAAGTAATATGATTGACTTTTTACATTACTTAAATTATAATTTATTATAGTAGGAATTACTAATATTTTTTAGGGAGTATATTTGGCTATATTTGGTATAGGAGCTAATTTTGATAATCAGGATGTATCGGATATTTTTATTTCATGCTCTTTTATTGGCATCGGTTGGGGCATTGAATCCGCTCCAGATTTACATGAATTTATAAAATCATTAAAAGTCGGCGATATTATTTATATAAAATCATTTTCTCCTACTTATTCTAATCTTAAAATAAAAGGTATAGGACTAATTTCTAATTCTGAAATATTAAATGAAGAAACATCAGATGGAAATTTAACAATTGGACGAAATGTTTTATGGTGTTGTAAAGAAAAATTTGAATTACAAAAACCCAATGGAAAAAATAATGTTAGGAATAATTCAATTTACGAAGAATTTGACCCAAAAGTGCAAACAATAATTTTAGAAAAAATATTAAATTCTAATAAATAATTAATAATTACTTACAAATAAAAATTTTAAACTATAAAATAGGTGTCTATTTATTTATAATGTTGGAAAAAAAGAACATTATAAATATTTATATTTTAATTTATAAATTATACAATTTGTAAAAAGAAAAATTAAATTATAGAGGGAAAATTATGATGGTAAAATTAACCATAGAAAACGCTAACGAAGATTTGATAAAGACTATAAAAAGTATGGCAAAAATTTCAAAATCAAAAGTGAAAATACAAGAAAAAAAGGAATAGATAAAGCTATAAAATCTTACAAAAAAGAAAAAGACAATCTAAAAATATATAAAAACTTTGAAGAATTTGAGAAAGATTTATAATGTATAATTTAAACCCTCGTCAAAATTTAGAAAACAATACAAAAGATTAAACCAAAAAAATAAAGAAATAACTAAAAAATTATAAACAGACTTTTAAATGACGAAATATTAGAGCCAAAAAATATAAGAATATTGAAATTATATAAAGTAATAATTTTTATAAACCCTTTTTAAAATAATATTTTAAATATCCGTTTATTACCAATATGCAATTATTTTTATCCGTAAAATATAAATATGTGTCTGCATAATATCTTCCGCCAAAAATCATAGTGAATTTGTAAGTTGTTTCTACGCTTCGAGGTTGTCCGATTTTGAAACTCTGCGACTTAACGCCTTTTTCTTCAAAAATTCCGTATCCGAAATTATCTATCGTGATTTTTCTTCCAAAATTATCGTAATATTCGCCGCTTCTTTTTGAAAGAAAAATATCGTTTGAATATAATATTTGAAAATAGATTAAAAATAGTAGCGAAAAAATTATTTTAAATTTTGGACGCATATTTACTCCGTTTGATTAAATTTATTATATTTATTATATATTAAAATGATTGAAAATGTAATTAAAAGACAATAAAAAACGGGCTATTTTTAATATTTATTGGTAAAATATTTTATAAAAATAAATTATCAAAATTTTTCGTCTTTAAGCAAATTATTAAATTGACTTCTGCTATAAACTCTTATTCTATCGTTGTGCGAAACATAACTTTTTGCGCTACTGCTTAATTCTACGGGAGCTATTAATATTCCGTTTTTTGCTCCCGATTCGCTTACCATCATTAAAAAATCTCTTATCATTAATTCCCCGATTTCCGTTTTTTGCCATCTTTTAAAAGAAACCAATGTAAGGTCTTTTTTACTTCCCTTAATGCTATAAGTTAAATAGTTTATTTCTTCGTTATTATTCGCTGGATGAGTGGCGTCCGTATATTCTTGCACTATAACATAATTCGATAATTTTGAACGTATAACATTTTGACATAATTTTTTAAATGCCATTCTATCGAGAGAAAATATTTTATCGACTTTATACGAAGCCACTACATTACTTTCGGCGTTAGATTTTTCTTTGACTTTTATACTTTCCAAAATATTGTCTATATCCATAGTTTTTTTAACTTCGACTAAAGATAGAATATATATCGGATTTACGAAAGAAGCTTCCCATAAATTTACCGCTTTCTCCCAATTTTCAATATTCGTTTTTCCGACATAATTTTCATAATTATCGTTTTTATATTTTTCGTCTCCCAATTTATTTTCTTCTTTCAATCTATTTAATTGAGCCGTGGCTTTAATCACTTCGTTTAAATATGTTAGAATTTCGTCCAAATAATATATATTGAGTTCTGGAATATCAAACGATTTAACGACTTCAAAATAATTTTTAGAAACTTGTATATCTCCCAAAAAATAAGAATAAAATGCGTAGTCCAATATTAAATTGGCGTAATTTTTATTATTTTCTCCCATTTTGTATAAATTAAACAAATGATTATAAAGTGACTTAAATTTTTCGGATTCTTCGAGCTTGTATAATACGAACAAATAAAATTTATTTATATTAAATTCATGATTTTTATCAATCGGTTTATTTGCCAAAATACCTTCTATAAAAGTTTTCGCTATATTCAATTCTTCGGACAATATATAAAGCGATATTAAATCTTTATCCAAATTATGAATATATATTTTATTGTCGCTTAATTTATTTGTAGTCGCTTCTTTAATTAATCTTTTTCGAAACTCTTCGGCAAACGCTATACATCTTTTATAATCTTTCATTTTATACGAAACGAATACGGCGCATTTCAAATCTTCCGTCATGAATTCGCCTTTCGACACTATAGCCTTATTAAAATAATGATTTGATAATTTAAAATTTCCCTCTTTTGCCAAAATACTTGCCACTTTAATATTGTAAAAATTATTAGTCGGTTCGAGTTTTATGATTTTTACGGCATATTTGAAAGCTTCTTGTTTTTTGCCGAGTTCGTTATATTTGTTTTCGAGTTTTTTACAAATATTTAATTCTTCTTTTTTTTCCAATACTCCTTTATTGGCAAGCATTTCGTATTTGCTTAAAGCCGACTCCGTATCTCCTATTTCTTCTTCGCATTTTGCAAGCTCAAAAATAGCTCCGCAATCTTCGGGATTTTCTTCCACTCTCTTGTAAAGTTCTTCTATATTTCTTTTAATATCGCCAGAATTTTTTTCGCCCTTATAAAAAATATTTCTCAAAATTATTAAAGTGGAGGCAAGTAAAAAAACTGAAACGGCTATATATATAAAAATATTTTCCATAATACAAACCTTTTTAAATTTTCAAAACACAATTATATATTATTTTTTAATTAAATAAACAGCTATTATTATTATCGTTTTATATAATTTTTTATTTAAAGAAAATAAAAAATTATATATTAACCAAATAGTTTTATTCGAATATTAATTTGTAATTAATGTAAAATTGTATATACTATATAATTAACGATTAAATAAAAAAGATTGATTAGGAAAATAATTTGGAGAAAATTTTTACCGATATACCAGCGCCGATAAAAGAGATAGCGAGAATCTTAAATACGGAAGGCTTTCAATGTTTTTTGGTTGGAGGTTCGGTTAGAGATTCCATTATGGGATTTACTCCTAAAGAATACGATATAGCCACGAACGCAAAGCCCGAAGATGTTCAGAGAATATTTAAATATACGATTCCAACGGGAATAAAACATGGGACGATTCTTGTAATATTGGACGATATGCAAGTTGAGATAACTACTTTCAGAAGCGATGGAAATTATAGCGATGGAAGGCATCCCGATAAAGTGGAATATACGGCAAGCATCGAGGATGATTTGCCAAGAAGAGATTTGACGATAAACGCGATGGCTTATAATGTTTTGGACGGCACTCTTATAGATATGTTTGAAGGAATGAAAGATATTAAAAATAAAATTATTCGTTCGGTTGGAAATCCTTACGAAAGATTTACCGAAGACGGATTGAGAATAATGCGGGCGATAAGATTTGCCACAAGATTAAATTTCAATATAGAAAAAGAAACTTTTGAAGCGATATGTCATTCTACGGGAATGCTCACTTCAATCGCTTACGAAAGAATAAGAGAAGAGTTTAACGGAATTTTAATTTCCGATAATCCTTTTAGAGGAATAGAATTATTAAGAAAAACGGGAATACTCGCTTTAATAATG
>NZ_SJDU01000202.1 GCF_005518285.1 Brachyspira catarrhinii
GAAATACTCCCATTGTCCGACTCGAAAAAATAGAGAAAAAGTTTAATCTAAACGAGAGAATTAAACTTTTTGGAAAAGTGGAAAAAAACAATCCGATAGGTTCGGTTAAAGACAGACCCGTTAAACAAATGCTACTCGATTTATTTGAAAGCGGCAAATTGAAAGAAGGTTCTACGATAATCGAGCCGACTTCTGGAAACACGGGAATCGCGATGGCGGCTATAGGCTCTTATTTAAAACTTAATGTAATAATAGTTATGCCGTCTTCTATGTCGCAAGAGAGAAGAAAGCTTATAAAAGATTACGGCGCTAAACTCGAACTTGTTGACGGAGGAATGAGCGTTGCGGTTGAAAGAGCGAATCAATTAAATAAAGAGATAAAAGATTCGGTTATTCCTGGGCAGTTCGTAAATCAATCGAATGTTAAGTCTCATTATAATTATACCGCTCCCGAAATATTTAAAGATATTCCCGATATTGATTATATAGTCGCTGGAATAGGAACGGGAGGAACCGCGACTGGAATCGGCAAATATATTTTGGACAATAACAAACAGGCAAAAGTAGTCGGAGTAGAGCCAGAATCTTCTCCTTTGCTCACGAAAGGAAAAGCGTCTCCTCATAAAATTCAAGGAATAGGAGCGAATTTTATTCCCGAAATTTTAGACCAAAAAGTTATAAGCGAGATAATAGATGTTTCTGACGATAACGCCATAAATACCGCGAAAGATATTTGCCTAACGGAAGGTTTGCTTGTCGGAATATCTTCTGGAGCGAGCGTTTACGGAGCGATTGAATTAAGCAAGAAAATAGAAGTTAATAAAGATATAAAAATACTTTCCATTTTGCCAGATACGGGCGAAAGATATACTTGGAGTTAATTTTTATATTTTTTGTTTTGATTTTATGAGATTAAAAACTTTTAAAGAATTACCTAATAAAAAAGATATTAAAGATATCGTAAAGTTTATTAGAGATTATATTTTCCCCGATTTTTTTAGGAAGTCGGGGAAGATTAATAATGTTAAAAGAAATATATCAAAACTTTATTTAAAAATAGTTTCTAAAAATTCCAATTTGGAATATTTTATAAAACGGTTGGACGAAATTAAAATTATCTTAAAAAAGGATTTAGAATTCTTTTTCGACTCGGACCCAGCTTGCAAATCTTACGAAGAAATTATTTTAACTTACCCAGGTTTTAGGGCGATATTTCATTATAGAGTATCTCATATATTTTATAATCAAAAAGAATATTTGACGGCGAGAATAATATCTGAATACGCTCATTCAAAAACGGGAATAGATATTCACCCTGGAGCGAAAATAGGGGAATATTTTTTTATCGACCATGGAACGGGAATAGTAATCGGCGAAACGACTATTATCGGACATCATGTAAAAATATATCAAGGCGTCACTTTAGGGGCTTTGTCTCTAAAAAACGGAAGAGGATTGGAAAACGAAAAAAGACATCCAACGGTTTGCGATAATGTTACGATTTACGCCAACGCTTCTATTTTCGGCGGAACTACGGTAATAGGCTCGAACGCTATAATAGGAGCGAATTGCATTGTGCTGGAATCGGTTAAAGAAAACGAGAGAGTTGTTTTGAGTTAGAATTTTATTTATGAAGAAATTATTAATTTTTTTGACGGCGATTATTATTTTACTTTTTGCATATAGCAATAATTATTACATTAAGGAAAAGAAAATGAACGATATACCTAAAAATGCAAAATACTGCTACTTTGCTTCGGGCTGTTTCTGGGGGACGGAATATTGGTTCGAGCAAGCGGACGGAGTATTCGAAGCGGTTAGCGGATATTCTGGCGGACATAAAGCAAACCCTACATATATGGAAGTTTGCACGGGACTGACGGGACATTTGGAAACGGTAAAAGTCGGATACGATGCCGATAAAACTACTTACGAAGATTTGGTTAGATTATTTTTTGAAACTCACAATTTTACTCAAAAAAATGGGCAAGGACCCGATATTGGCTCTCAATATTTATCCGCAATTTTTTATCAAAATGAAGAGGAAAAATCGGTAGCAGAAAAGTATATAAATATTTTGAAAGAAAAAGGCTACGATGTCGCCACAACTTTAAGAGAATATAAAAATTTTTACGAAGCGGAAGATTATCATCAAGATTATTATTTCAAAAAAGGCTCAATTCCTTATTGTCATTTTTATAATAAGATTTTTTGAGTTAAAAAATTATATTTACAAACTTTAATTTGCGATTGTTTAATATATTGACATACATTATTAAACCTATATAATATATCCAATTAAAATTTCAAATTAAAAGGATTTCAAAATGAAGAAAACAATTTTATCAATCATTTTTTCTGTTGCGTTTATTTTATGCTTTATCTCATGCGGAGA
This sequence comes from Brachyspira catarrhinii, assembly GCF_005518285.1. Lineage (GTDB taxonomy): Bacteria > Spirochaetota > Brachyspiria > Brachyspirales > Brachyspiraceae > Brachyspira > Brachyspira catarrhinii. The sequence continues at coordinate 2,396 of NZ_SJDU01000202.1, forward strand.
AAACGCGGCGAATAATAAAGTTATAACGATTAACGCGGGACCTCAGCCAAAAACTATAGACCCGAGTTTGAATACCGCTTTGGACGGATGCTATTATGTTATTCATGCATTCGAAGGTTTGACTACAAAAGATAAAAACGGAAATATAGTCGGCGGAGTTGCGGAAAGTTGGGAAGAGTTTGACGATGGCGCAAGATATATATTCCATTTAAGAACAAACGCGAAATGGAGCGATGGCAAACCCGTTTTGGCGGAAGATTTCGTTTATACTTGGAGAAGAGTCGTGGACCCTTTGGTTGGAAGTCAATATAGTTTTCAACATGAACCCGTAAAAAATGCGAAAGATATTACCGCTGGAAAATTGCCCGTTGAAAGTTTGGGAATAAACGCTATAGACGATTATACTTTGGAAGTAGTTTTGGAAGCTCCAACTGCTTACTTTTTGGATTTGGTCGCGTTCCCTACTTTTTATCCCGTTAGAAGAGATATTATAGAAGAATACGGAGATAATTGGAGTTTAAATCCTCAAACTTATATAGGAAACGGACCTTTTGTAACCACAGAAATAAATCAGGATGAAAGTATTATAATGATTAAAAATACAAATTATTGGAATGTCGATTTCGTTGTAGCCGAAGAGTTAAGATTTATTTTAATGCAAAATGAAAATTCTTCGGTTGCGGGAATCAAAGACGGTTCTATAGATTTTGCTCGAGTAGTTCCGACTCAAGATATACCGAATTTAAAAGAAGAAGGATTATTGCAAATAAAACCTATGCTTGCATCTTATTTTTATTGTTTTAATGTTACAAACGAAGTATTGAGAGATGTAAGAGTCCGCAAGGCGCTCGCTTTGGCTATAGACAGAAATTATATAGTCGAACAGGTAATGAAAGGAGGGGAAACTCCCGCCAACGCTTTCGTTCCTTTTGGAATAAGAGACGCCGATGTTAAAGAAAGTTTTAGAGAAATCGGGGGAGGATTTTTCGATATAAGCCCAGAAAATTATCAGAATAATATTGAAGAAGCTAAAAGATTAATGGCGGAAGCGGGCTATCCCGATGGAAAAGGTTTTCCCGTTTTTGAATTCAAAGCCGACCCTGGTTTTCATATAGCGATATTCGAAGCCGTTCAACAAATGTGGAAAGAAAATTTGGGAATAGACACAAAAATAGTTCAAGAAGAATGGGCTGTATTCTTGCAAACTAGATACGATAAAAATCTTACTATGGCAAGAGGCGGATGGTTTGGAGATTTTAACGACCCAATAAATTTCTTATCTTTATATACGAGTTATTCCCCAAATAATTATAGTTCTTACAGCAACGCTCAATATGACGCTTATATTCAAACGGCATTGACTACGGGAAATCAAAAAGTGAGAATGGAGGCTATGCATAAAGCGGAAGAATTGCTTGTAAACAGTTTCGCTATAGTTCCGATTTATTTTTATACCGAGCCTTTGCTCGTAAATCCAAAATTAAGAGATGTTTATTATGACGCTTTGGCTATGCATAAATTCGTTTATTCTTATAAAGAGTAGAATTTAAATTTTATAAATAAAATTTTTAATAAAATAAGGCGTATATATTTTATATATGCCTTTTTTATTTTTAATTAAAAAACAGCGCCTCTCGTTCGCAACACACGAAAGACGCCGAATTATAGTGAAAAATTTTAAGAAAGATTCAACTTTAATCAAACATTGTCAACCTTTACTTTAGCCTTTTTATTGTCATTGCGAGTGAAACGAAGCAATCCACACTTTATAGATTGCTTCAATAGTTTTCACTATTTCGCAATGA
>NZ_SJDU01000203.1 GCF_005518285.1 Brachyspira catarrhinii
CTTTTCGCCAATTTGCAAATCGCGTCAAATTTTTCTTCTCCCTGCTCCATATTCGCCGAATTTATAATCGGTTTCCCGCCGTAAATTTTCAAAGCCTCTTCTATAACATTAGGCTTTATAGCGTCTATAACCAACGGAATCGATATTTGTTTTACATAAGAAGAGATTATTTTTTTTATATCTTCTATTTCGTCTCTGCCCGCCCAAGCGGCGTTTACATCGATTGCATGACTTCCCGCTTTCACTTGCTTTATTCCAATATCGAGCATTCCGTCCATATCTCCCGCAATCATAAATTCTCTAAAAACCTTACTTCCTGAAACATTACTTCTTTCTCCTATCATTAATGGAGGAATTTCTTGTTTGATATTAACAATATTAAACAAACTTGCAATATATGGACGAGGTTTATTTAATTTAGGTTTTTTAGGTTTAAAATTTTTCGCTTTTTCAGATAAAGCTTTTATATGCTCGGGAGTAGTTCCGCAACAACCTCCTATAAAAGAAAGTCCGTCCAAATTAAAAAAATCGCTGTTAATATCGGCAAATTCTTTCGGAGTCATTCCGTAATAAGCTTTTCCTCCTCTGTTTTGAGGAAGTCCCGCGTTGCTATGAATCGATACGGGCAAATAAGATATTTCCGTTAATTTTTTCAAATGTCGCATAGCCATATCCGGTCCCGTTCCGCAATTCATACCGATTGAAAATATATTTAAATTCGATAAAACCGTGTAAGCCGTTTCAATATCCGTTCCCAAAAGCATGGTTCCTTCTTTTTCTATCGTCACCGAAACCATTATTGGAATATCGCCGTCAATATCGTAGCATGCCAAAATTCCCGCCTTAAGTTGCAAAATATCTTGAGCCGTTTCAAGCAAAATAATATCCGCACCTCCGTCAATCAATCCTCTTATCGCTTCGACATATCCGTTGTAAAGTTCGTCAAAAGTTATTTGTCCCAAACTCGGAAGTCTTATTCCCGGTCCCAAACTTCCAGCGACAAAAATATCTCTATTCGCATTTGTATTTTTTTTATATTCTTCCACGCTTTCTTTTGCAATAATTGAAGATTTTTTTGCAATCTCGTAAGCCATATCGCTTATATTATATTCGCCCAAAACTGAAGGAAAAGCTCCGAAACTGTTGGTTTTTATTATATTGGCTCCAGCATTCAAATAATCCAAGTGAATTTCTTTCATTATATGTGGGGCGGTTATATTCAAAATTTCGTTGCATCCTTGAATATCGTTTCCGTTTATAATCCATTCTTCTTTTTTAATTTCTTTTTTTTGAAGTTCCGTTCCCGTAGCGCCGTCAATTATTAAATATTGATTTTCGATTAACTCTTTTAATCTTTCTTTTATTTTAATAAATTTATTCACTTTCATCCTCGTTATAATCGTTTTCAACAATGGCTCTTAATTTTTCAAGAGCTTCTTTGGTTTCATCGCTTTTAGCGTAATATAAAACTCCGCGTCCATCATCGTCCGTTGCATTTATATCCATCTTCAAATCATTAACCAAATAATCGAAAACTGAAACATTTCCTTGCAAAGCCGCCATGTGAAGTCCGTTCGCTCCGTAAGAATTTTCCCAATTAACGAAATCGGGATATTTTTGAATAAGCGCTTTTATTATATCGACTGTTCCAAACGCGCATGCATAAGCGAAAGCGTTCCATCCGTCTACGTCTCCATGCAATAAAACGGATTCATCGTTAATATTATCAAGTAAATATTGAAATATTCCCATATCTCTGTAGAATACGGCGAGCGATAGAGGATTTACTCCGTCTATAATATAACTCCCCTCTGTAAATTTATTATATTCTTCTTCTCCGTCATTATCTAATTCGGATTCGATTTGTGAGCTGTCCGATTCTATTATTTCCGCTACTCTTTGAAGGCTTCCAAATCTGATAGCTTCAAATATATTATAGTTTTCGTCATATTCGCCTTCTTCTCTTCCGCCCAAAGCAAGATAGAAAGAATTGTTCGTTTTTTCGACATATCTGCCTTGAATTTTTACGACATTAGTATATTTTTTATGATATATATTATTCGGGTTGCCTTTGACATAAGTATCGTAAATATTTTCTTCTTCAACAGTTTCGTTTTCTTTTTTGCAAGAAATAAATAAAGTCAAAATTAAAAATGTAAATAAAAGTTTTAATAATTTTTTATTCATTGTTTTTTCCATCCTTTGTTTTTTTATTAAATTTATTCTAAATTCATTAAAAATTTATAAAATAAAATTTGAATTATTATACTATATTTTTTAATATTTTTGAATTGTTATAAATGTATTTTAATGCGAATGTTTTATATTCTCTCTATAAACGGGTTGAAAAATTTCTCTTAAAAGTTTTCTGTTTAAATTTTTTCCGATAAAAACAATTTCAAGTTCGTCATTTTCTGTGGCTCCCGTAATCGCGTATCGCTCTCCCGCCACATCGAATCTGAAATAAGATTTTCCGCATTTTATAAAACCTTTAGCCCTCGCAATATCGCCGAATCTTCCTCTTATCGTATCTTCCAAAAGAATTACAAATTGATTTTCGTTTTCAATCTCGCAGCCTTTCATACTAATCGAATCGGGCATCTCTTCAGTATTTTCCGATTCTTTTTCTTTTACGGAATATTTTTCGTCCAAAAAAGATTTTAATATATTTTCCCACCATTCTTTATTTTTTTTCGTATAATGTTCTTTCAATATTTCAATTTCCGAAAGCGAAACATTATTTTTTATCAGCAGATTTTCTATTTTCTTTATTAATTCTTCGTTTTCTTCAATATCCTTTGATTCCATTTTTGATATTATTATTTTTGAAGTATTGACTAATTGGTCGATATAAATATTATCGTATGAAGAGATAAAAGAATCGAAAGCATTGCCGTCTATTACGGTTATCGGCTTAAGAAGAATGATTCTTTCGTATTCTATTTGCCTTATATTGTTTATTATATTTCCGAGTTTAGCCACTCCCGTAGGCTCGACTATCAAATATTCGGGGTCCAATGTATTCGCTATGGTTAATATCGAAGTTGCAAAATCCTGCTTCATAGAACAGCAAACGCATCCTTCGGTAAGTTCCCAAATATTCATTCCTTCGTCTTTAAGAATGTTGGAATCTATATCGACATCGCCGTATTCGTTTTCCAATATGACGAAATCTCTTCTGGTTTTATTTGCCATTTCTTTTATTAAAGTGGTTTTTCCCGCTCCCAAGAATCCAGAAACTATAAGTATTTTCATTTTTTATCCCGCTTAATTTTTTTAATATTTTAATCGTTTAATTAACGAAGCCTTTTAAATATTAGCTCTCCATCGTCCAAAGTTTTAATTTTAATTCCGTCAATCGTAAATTCTATAGAATAAGCTTTCGTTATATAATCTATATATTCTTTTTCTATTTCCTCGATTTCCGCCATTTCGTTCATTTTAGTCATTGATATATTTCTAAACAAAACATTATTTCCTCTTCTAATTTCATATTCTCCAAAATAAGTGTTGAATCCGCTGTAGCCGTAAAATTCTTTTTCGTAAAATGAAATCGTTATTCCCGCATCGGCGAACATATTGACTAATTGATAGGTTTTGCCGTTTAATGTGCTTACCGACATATTCAAAGTTTCTCTATAAGTGGAACAGGAATTTATATTTATAAGAAAAATAAAAATAATAAAAAATAATATAATTTTCTTTATAATAAACATGAATTAAAATTCCTCGAATACCAAATTCTCGCCCGAAAGCAAAGTATAAATAGTTAATTTGTTTCCGCTGATTTTATAAGAAGTCGCGTCTTTTAGCATATTCAAATATTTACTTTCCGCATCTCTATATTCTTTGCTCGCCGTTTTTTTCGTAGTCGCTATATCTTTAACGCTAAAAATATCTCCGTCCGTCAAATATTCTGAAAAATAATTATTGATTGCCGAAAATCCGTAAACTTTATCCTCGCCAAATTCTATCGTTATATTCATTTCGGGATATAAACTTACTAATTTGAATTTTCTTCCTTTGAGTTTATTATTAGTTTCGATTTCTTCAATTTGAATTTCATTTTGAACTTCTTTAATTTCTTTCGTTGTCGAACAGGAATATAATATTAACGAAATTATTATAAAAATTATTATAAAATTATTCTTCATAATCAATATGAATCCTTTTTTATATTTTTCGGTAAAAAATCTT
>NZ_SJDU01000204.1 GCF_005518285.1 Brachyspira catarrhinii
TGGATTTAGCTCCCGCTGTTACTTTAACTTCTATGTTCATCTATAAATATTTTCTAGACCTGATAAATCCGATGCCGAATCGAATTTAACATAAGGCTGTGCTCCTCCCACATTCCAACATATATTATAAGTTTGGAAAAGAAATTTTTCATTAAATGGAGAATTATCTTTTTCTTCTTTTTTTTCTTTTGGAATACCGTAATATCCTTCATCATCTTCTAATACACCAAAATGTTTAGTGTATCTTTGAAAAAGATATTCTTTCTTCATATCATATAATAAATATATTATATATAATTGATTTATTGGATCTTTGATAGCTATTATCTTAGTTTCTTTTTCAGTTTCTAGTATATTTTTTAAATTTGATTTTCTATTTTCATCTAAAAATTTATCTATTGATGTGGACTTATTATTATGATATAAGTATACCAAATATAAAAAAGCACGTTTTTCCTTTTCTGCTTCATTTAAGGAAGAATCTTTTAATACTATCATATGATTATAATAAATATATATATTTTTATCTAATAAAAGTTCACCCCATATTTCATTTTTTTTACCATATATTTCTATATACTGTTCTAATAAATTATCAAATAATTTTAGCTTTTCTTCAGATTTAGAAATTATATTTTCTTTTAATTCTAACTTATCCTCTTTTTTATCGAAAAATATTTCTTCAAAAAATTTTGTGTGAAGGTTGTATTTATTAATAAAATCTTCATTATTTTCTGAATATGCTAGCAAAAATATATTTTTAATTCTTCCTTTAAATAAAGCGTCATTTTCAATTTTCAATATAGTCTCTTTATAGTTAGAATATTTATTAAAAATCTCTAGTTTTAAAGCTTCTTCGTATTTTTGTTCAGGGGATATACCTTTAATTTCTTTATTGTTGTCTAATAATTTGTTAGGAAAATCAGATATTGTTTTTTTAGATAATAATTCTAATGATTTCACTGCACTAGCTACTAAATTATCAGAATTTATATTGCTGTTTTCTATTAAATTTCTAAACACTCTTATTTTTTCCAATATTTCTTTATCTTCATTTTTTACTAAATATAATAATCCGTAAAATAAAGCTCTTTGTCCATCAGTCAATTTATAACTTTCTTTCTTATCGCCTTCAATTATTTTATCTATATCAATAACTTTTTTATCATTAAATTGACATTTTTTTTGAAATAAATCCTTATTTTCATTGATTATTTTTAATGCTGGAATAATCCAATCAAATATTTTTAATAATATATCTTTATAATTCTCTCCTTTATCATTCTTTCCTTTGATACTCATCAAATCAAAATCAAAATATATTTCTTCTTTTTCTGTGTCTGGTTTACAAATATTGTTTTCTATTACAAAAATATCCCTAGCCCAGTATAAAACAGCATTCCAAATATTATCAGTATTATAAACATTATCTCCTTTGCATTCCCATAAAATATCCTGCCAGTCCTTTTCCCATTTTTCAAGATATTCATATTTTTTCTTTTCATCTTTCATATCCTCAACTTTTTTATTATCCATATCTTCAACTAATATAGCTTTTAATTTTTCATATTTTTCAAGCTCCCTTCCTCTGGCATTTAATGATATATATTCTTTTTCAAGTCCTCTGTCATCATTAGTAATGCATGTAAAAATAATATTTTGTTCTATATTACTTTTTATATTATTTTTTATATCTTCTTTATTTTCTGTAATTTTATTAAATTCATACTCTATAATATCAAGAGCTTTAAGCATTGATTTTACTGTAGGGTCATTATCCCATATACTTAAGTACCATATACAGTTTTTTATTCTTTCAGATATACTTTCTCCGTTTATTTTTCCTATCTTTGATATATTTTCTTCAAGGAGTTTTTCCAAAAAATTATTGCAGTTTTCTCTTACTTTGAATTTGAACTTTTTTATATAATCTTCACCTATTCCTATATACCAATAGAGTAATACCAATGTAGTTATTCTTTGCTGTCCGTCTATAAGAGCGTATATTTCTTCATTTTGATAAACTTTATATGAGTAAAAAAACCCTATATCCAATTTATTTTCTTTATCATTATTAATATTATTAAATATATTTTTTAAAAACCTTCTCAATACTATTTCATTATTTCCCCAAACATAATCTCTTTGTATTTCTGGTATTATTAATTCATTGTTTAATAATTCGCTTAAATTCATTTTTAATCCTTAATTATTTTAAATATTTTTTCTAATTGTGCCTCTTGATAATTAATATATGCATCAAAATCTGTAGGAGTCCAATATGCTTTTGTTCTCTCTGCTCCATCAAAATTTTTAGAGAATATTTTTAAAGTTAAAGGAGGAATGAAAATATTTCCATTAGATAACTTTTCAAGCAGTTTACTTCTCTTTTCTTCAAAAATACCATTTTGCAAAGAAGAATTTACATCTTTTTGAAGTAAAGCTAAATTGCCTATTTTTTGTATATCAAATACTATCTTATTACTAATTTCATTAATTTTATTAATATCAATGTATTCTTTTTCAACATCATTCTCTTTTTTTTCATTAATAGGTTCTCTAAGTTTTTCTATAATTAATTTTTTTAGTTCATCTATATTTTTATTATTATTGACAATACCTAATATACCACAAATCTTTTTTAATTCTTCTTTATTTTCTTCTTTAAATAAAAATATTAAGTCTAAAATATATGATTTATAATTTTCTTTTGTAGCATTTTGAGGAAATATATGCTCTATAGACCACTCTTCTTTATTATGCAAATCGAATCTGTATCTGAATCCTTTATTGAATATTTTTTTATTAAAATTATAACCTTCCAAACAATTTAATAAAAGCATTATATTTTTTATTATATCATTTTTATTATCTTGATAACTTAAATCTTTGTATTGAGTTTCTCCTATTTCAATATAATTATTATCATCTATTTTTAATGATAATTTCTTGATAATTGATTTAATGATTTTATTTTTCAATTTATATTTATCATCATCTGTTTTTTCTGGAAGTAAATCTTTAATTGATTTGCCTATATTTACAGCAATACCCACTAAATGATACATGTCATTATCATAATACCAGTCTTTTATGGTGTAATAATAATCTTTTATTTTATTTAGTATATCATTACTTATTTTCTTATTTTCTTTATTTTCTTTATTTTCTTTATTTTCTTTATTTTCAAAAAGATCATTATAATATTTAAAAGTTTCAATTCCAATCAAATTAAATAATAAGGATAATTTATTTGCACTTTTATTATTTGCTGCTATCCAATACCATACTTCATCTTGAGCTAGAAAACTTTCCATTTCGTCCCATAATCTTCCTATATTGCTTCTTATCTCATTTAAAAGTACATCATTATTTTCTTTAAATTTATTTTCGCTTATATTTATTATCAAATCAGCTTTTATTAATTCTATATCTGTGAGTGCTACTTTTCCGCTGTTTAAGTTGGCAAATACAGTTTCGCCTTTAATGTTTGTTTTTTCATCTTTAATGTTTTTCTTTTTTAATTCTAATTCATGCTTATAGAAATACACATTTTGAAGATTATTTTTTATTTTCTCTTCTAAGTTTTCAAAGTTTTCAAAATTTTGATGATTATTATTTTCATTACTTTTAAACCATTTATGCATACAATATAAAGCATTGCAAATAAAGTAAATATCCTGCTTATTATAATTGTTATTATCTTTAACTAAATTTGAAAATATTTCTTTTATTTTTTCATTATTTTCAATATCTTTAACATTTTTAATAAGATTAATTACACATGTTATTTTCTTCTCTATAAACTCTTTTGTTTTTTCTCTTATTTGATAATCTAAATTATATATTTCTTCAGAATTTAAATAATTTAAAAGAAGATATATCGTTGTAAGTCTTTGCTGACCGTCAACTACTTCATATTGCCCTTTATCTTCATTGTTTATAATGGTTAAATTATGCAGACAATGATCTTTTTTATTATCTTGACCTATAGAATTAATATCATTAAGTAAATCTTCTATATTTTCTTTGCTCCATTTATATCCTCTTTGATAGTTTGGAATATAAAAAGAATAATTTTTTAAATAATCCTCATTTTTTTCATTTTGTAATATATAAATTTTCTTTTTACCATTCATATTCTTTTCATCAATCATATATAAAAGCCTTTTTAATATAATGCTATAAGTATAGT
>NZ_SJDU01000205.1 GCF_005518285.1 Brachyspira catarrhinii
AAACTATATTTTCCTTTGAATAGATTTTTATACCAATTAAAATTAAGTATATGATGAGCTATAAAGAAAACGAATAAAGAAAATCCCAAATACTCATGAATAGTGTCTCCCGTCCAATGATACGCTGTAAGCAAAAAGAATAATAAAGTCATGATTATATCGACTGAAATTTTTATTATCTTTTTCATTAATAATATTTTCCCGTTAGTTTTTATTTGTTTAATTTTTTTATTTTAATAACTTAAACCTTTAACCCAATTAACAATTCTATTTCTCGAATTTCTCACTTCGGGACGATAAACTCCTATAGCGTCCAAAACTTTAACATTATTTGGAACGGTTCTTCTAATATCTCTAACCGTTCTTGAAAGTCCGCCCGTCCCATGAGCGCAAAAAGGAATTATTGTTTTTCCCGAAAAATTATAACTTTCCAGAAATGTAAACACAGCCATAGGACAAGTATACCACCAATTTGGAAAGCCCAAAAATATAACATCGTAATCGTTCATATTATTTACTCTGCCAACAAGTCGAGGTCGTTCGTTATTGTCTCTTTCCTGTCTCGCTTTATTTAGGCATTCGTCATAATCGCTCGAATATTTATTTTCGGTTATTATGCTAAATAAATCTCCGCCCGTTTCTTCTTGTATCCATCTCGCTATCAAACCCGCGTCTCCTGGAGGCAAAACGCTTGCCGAAGTCGTGGCGTTTATATCTACCGAAGAAGGGTCGGCTACAAAAGTATTGTCCGCCCAAGTGAAATATGCGATAAGAATTTTCTTTCCCGCGTTTTGAGTGAAAGCCAATTCTTCTATTTCTTCGATATTGGAATTTAGATTTTCTTCAACTTCCAACAATTTAATTTCTCTTTTGTTATTGTTCGAGCATGCGATTAAAATTAAAAGCATGGCAAATATTATATTTATTATATTTAATTTACTTTTCATTTTTATCTCCTTTGATTTTTAAAAATATAATTAATTAAAATTTATTTCAAATTAAGGCTGATAAAATTTTTTTTAATAATTTTTCTTATAATTCTATCGAGCCTTAACCGAAATCATTCGATAGAAATCGTTTACAGAATGCCTATTTTTGTAAGCCAATTTCTTATATCGTTTTCTGAATTTCTCACCGAACCTCCGCTCACAGCCAAACCTTCGAGTATATTTGCGTTCGGGTATAAAGCTCGTAAATCGTTGACGCTTCTTCCGAGTCTCGAGCCTCCATGCGTGCATAGAAGGGCGATTTTTTTAGAGGCAATATCCTTATTGTCGATTAAAAATTTTTTCACCGCTTGAGGATAAGTTCCCCACCAATTTGGAAACGCCACTATAACATTGTCGTATTGAGAGAGATTATTTACTATTCCGTTGTTTAATTCGGGTAGAAAATTTCTTCTCTGCTCGTCTCTCGCTTGGTCGAGGCATTGTTGATAGTTGCTTGGATAAGGATTTTTAACCGTTATCTCAAAAATATCCGCTCCCGCCAATCTTCTTGCGTTTTCCGCAGCCACTCTCGTGTTTCCGCTCCATGAAAAGTAAACCACCAAAGTTTTACTCATTTGAGCGTTTACAAAAGCCCCAGTTAAAAATATAAGGCTTGTTAAAAGTATTATTATTCTTTTTGTCATTTGTATTCTCCTTAATTTAATTTTTTAACTTTTTAACTTTTTAACTTTTTAATTTTTGCTTTTAATTATTTTTTATTTTCTTGTTTTCCTCCTTTCAATTTTAAGATTTTAATTTTCATCATTTTATTTTTCCTCCTTCAAACTTTAATTTTATTTTCAATCTTTTATTTGTATTTTAAAATATTAAAACAACCATAGCAAATACTTTTTTGTTATATCTGTCTATGCTTTAAAAGTATTAAAATCATAAACTCGTTATTACGGAGTTGTCCTTAAATCCGTAAATTCTTCTAACTTCGCTTACTTTTCTTGTGTCAACCATTTGCGGATAATTTAAATCAAGTTCGGCTATCGCTTTCATGTCTTCCGCATTCAATTCAAAATCAAAAACATTAAAATTTTCTTCTATTCTTTCTTTATGAATCGATTTTGGAATGACGATTATATTTCTCTGAATATTGAAACGCAAAATTACTTGAGCCACTGATTTTCCATGCGACTTTGCAATTTTTGATAAAACGGGATTTGTAAACATTCCGTTTAATCCTTCGGCAAACGGCGCCCAGCCCTCCGCTTGAATTTTATATTCTTTCAAAAGTTCAATCTCTTCGTTTCGTTGATAGAAAGGATGAATTTCAAGCTGATTAATCGCGGGAATAACTTTAATATTATAGCAAAAATCGACTATTCTATCGCTCGTAAAATTGCTAACTCCAATGGCTTTGATTTTTCCTTCGTTATAAAGTTCTTCCATCGCTCGCCAAGAACCGTAATAATCTCCGAAAGGCATATGAATCAAATACAAATCCAAATAATCGGTTTGCAATTTTGAAAGCGTATTTTGAAAAGCTTTTTTAGTATTCTCGTATCCCATTTCTGGCATATAAGCTTTTGAAGTAATAAAAAATTCTTCTCTCGGAATTTTGCATTTTTTAATTGCGTTTCCTACCGCTTCCTCGTTTTCGTAAACGCTCGCCGTATCGAATAATCTATAACCGACTGAAATTGCATCGGCTACTGCTTTTTCGCAAATTTTTAAATCCGAAACTTGAAATACTCCAAAACCCAATATTGGCATTTCCACTCCGTTATTTAATTTTACTTTTTGCATATAATCTATCCTTGTTTTTATCGTTTTTTAACTTTTTTTAAAATTAATTAATTCCGTTTATTATCGCTATCGCATTTAAAGTTCTCGGATAGCCTATATACGGAATGCATTGAGTTACCGCTTTTATAAGAGTATCTTTGTCGTTGCCCATAGAAATATTAGCGTTGGCATGGCTTGTCGCTTGAGGTTCGGCGCCTCCCAAAGATATTAACATTATAAAAGTCAAAAGCTCTCTCGTTTTCAAATCCAAACCTTCTCTCGTATAAAAATCTCCGAAACACATGGCAGACAAATAATTTTGAATATGTTTCAAATTTTCTGGAGCGTTTCTATGCATATCTAAAATTCTATCTCCGAATATGCTTGTTTGAGCGGCTAAACCTTTTTCAAATCTCGTCTCTTCCGAAACTGTTGATTGAGATTGTAGAGGCAGACTAATATTCTTGGATTTAAAAACTTTATTATCCTCTTCCAATGCCGAAAAAACTCTTGGAAAACCCACATAAGGCGAACATTGATACAAAGCCTCTTTTATTTCAATCGCGCTCGCTCCCGCATTCAAAGCCGCTTCGACATGTTCCGCTATCATGCCATTTCCCTGACTCGCCGTAAGCGATACTAAAGTTATAAGCTCTCTTAACTTCGGCTCTAAATCTCCATGATTATAAACCTCTCCGTAAACGAAATTATTGAATATATTTTGCAAATCTTCGTCTTCTTTTGAAACAGCAAAATCTCTTTTCAATAATTCTTGATATTTTTCTTTAGCTTTCATTGTCGTTTCTCCTATATTTAATTGATTTATTTGATTTGACGAATTTTGATTATTTCCCGAACATGAGATTATAAACAAAATCGCCGTTATTAAATACATTGTTAAAAATTTTATTTTATTCATTAATTTTCTCCTTGATTTATTTTTAATCGACTATTTCTATTCGGACATCAAAACTTCCTCTCATATTCGCAAGTTTATCAATATCGTTTAATGTTCCGAGTTTAATCAAACTGCGAGAGTATCTAAAATCTCTATAAAAAATAGCCAAATTTCCCCAAGGCATATAATAAGAAATATCGCCTCTTTTTGGAGTAAAGCCTTCGGGTTCTCCCTGTCCAGATAATTTTGTTGGCAAATAGCTTATTTTTTCCGTAGAATTATAATCTTCAAATTTGAAAGTCGCTGGCAATTGAGATAGAAATTCTTTTCCGCTTTGAGTATTCAAAATCTCTCCGTAAATCTCGTTTCCAGCAAAAGTCATTTTTATCATGGTTTTTCCTCCCGTATTATTTTGGGCTAAAATAATAATTTGAAATAATATTATAAAGCCTAAAACAAAAATTGATTTTTTTAATAATTTTTTTAACATTTTTATTCTCCTTCGCCATTATGTTTAATCTGGCATTCTTTTTTGATTATTACCAATAAAGAATTATTAAAAGCGTTAA
>NZ_SJDU01000206.1 GCF_005518285.1 Brachyspira catarrhinii
GAAATAAAAGAAAAATTAAAAAGCGGAAAACAATTAACCGTCAAAGCGGGATTCGACCCGACAGCTCCAGATATTCATTTGGGACATACCGTTTTATTAAAAAAAATGCGACATTTTCAAATATTGGGGCATAAAGTAATTTTTTTAATCGGAGATTTTACGGGAAGAATAGGCGACCCTTCTGGAAAGACGAAAACTCGCCCAAGATTAACTACGGAAGATGTTTTGAAAAATGCCGAAACATATAAACAGCAGGTATTTAAAATTTTGGACCCAGAAAAAACAATAATCGACTTTAATTCAAGATGGCTCGAAAAAATGAGTTTTGCCGATGTTTTAGGATTAACTTCAAGATACACAATAGCTCAAATGATAGAGAGAGACGATTTTTCAAATAGATATAAAAACGGACAGGCTATAAGCATAATGGAATTTTTATATCCTTTGGCTCAAGGCTATGATTCCGTTTCTTTGGAATGCGATATAGAACTTGGAGGGACAGACCAAAAATTTAATTTGCTTGTCGGAAGAAGTTTAATGAAAGAATATGGACTCTCTCCTCAAGCCGTTATAACCGTCCCTTTACTCGAAGGTTTGGACGGAGTAAATAAAATGAGCAAATCTTTAGGAAATTATATCGGAATATACGATAGCCCAAAAGATATGTATGGAAAGGCAATGAGCATTCCCGACAATTTGATTACGAAATATATGGAACTTGTAACCGATATTCCTATGGAAAATATTAAAAAATATTCCGATTCGATGGAAAACGGCGAAAATCCAAGAAATATAAAATCGATATTGGCTAAAGAAATCGTTAAATTATATCATAGCGAAAAAGAAGCGGATGCGGCGGAAGAAGAATTTAAAAGAATATTTAGCTCAAAAGGTTTGCCCGACAATATTGAAGAAATTATTATTGATAAAAACGAAAACAATAATATATTAACCGTTTTGTCAATATGCATGAAATCGGAAAGCAAATCGAATTTGAAAAGACTAATCTCTCAAGGCAGCGTTTCTATGGATAACGAAAAAATTACAAACATGAATTTAAATATATTAAAAGAAGGCGTATTGAAAGTGGGAAAACGCAATTTCTTTAAAATAAAGATAAAATGATAAAAATAAAATTGGAAAAATTTTCTTAAAAATTGATGTCGTTAAGAGGATATATGCGAATTTTAATTTTGCTGTTATTTGTATTTATTTTTAATGTTAGTTTATATTCTCAAAACAACAATAATCAAAATAATAATACCAATAATACTCAAACCAACGAAACTCCAAACCCTTTATTATCAATAAGTAAATTTGACGCGATGAAAAATCCAGTTTCTTTTATTAATGTGGTAAATTTCACTCCTTACGCCATATTATTGGAATACGCTCGAACCTATAAAATAGAAATATATCCTTACGACAGCGAAGCGGATTTAAGAGCGAGAATAATAAAGAGACAGGTTAATGTTCAAGCGGAAAAGATAACGGGCGAAAATGAAATAAGAAATGTATCTAGAAGCGCTATGGGAGGAGGAGGCGGAAGAGTTCGGTTAATAAGCGCCGATTATGTGGAGAGGTATGCAGTGAAAGAAGCGGACGAAGAGATAATATTTTTGTATGGAAATGTCGCTCTCGAATTATACGGAAATACTTTATCTTCCGACAGAGTCGTTTATAGTTTGAAAACGGGAGAAGTGTTCGCTCAAGGAAATTTAAGAGTTCAATCTTCCGAAAACGACCTTCAAGGCGAATGGTTTATGTTAAATAGAGAAAGCAGAAAGGGAGTTTTATTTAGCGGAACTACAAAATATCAGTCTTTCACAGTCGCGGGAGATATTATAAAATTTAACGATGAAAATTTCTTTGCCGACAGAAGCAGCGTAAGTTTTTCTAGACTTACTCCCGTAGCGCATGACTTTTTAGCGAGCAGAGTGTATGTGTGGGACACTAAAAAATTCATGGTATTTAACAGCATATATAGAGTGGGAAGGCAGCCCGTATTTTATTTTCCTTTATTTATGCAAAATTATATGGGAACGGGAATAATATCGACTTTCGGACAGTCTCTAAGAGAAGGCGTGTATATGCAAAACAGCAAAACTTTCAATTTATACGGAATGAGTCATAGAATAAGATTCGACGCCTATCAAAAATTGGGTTTTCTTTTAGGAGATGAAATAAGATATACAAGCCAATACCATAACTTATCTTTAGACGCTATGTTCGCTTTGGGAAGACAATATTATTTGCTCGATTCTTATATATCTTCGAGCGTTGGATTCGGCACAAGATATGTTAACTATTTTTCGGAAGGCAAGGCGGGAAAATTTACTCCGAGATATAAATTCCAATACGACCATACGATACAATTATATAATGGGCAGAATATAAACAGTTATCTAACGGGAAAATTAAATTTAAATAGCGATTTATATTTTCGTTCGGATTTTTATAATCAAAGAGGGGCTTTGGATTTAGTATCGTTTTTTACTTCGCTAACGGGCGATTTGGACGATATAGGAAATTCTTATCCTGAAAGTTCTATAGAAAATTCGATTTATTTCAATAATACCATTTACGGAGTCAGCCTCAGAGCTGGAGCGCAATGGGATTTGACGGCGGTTAGAAATCTTTCGGTAAACGAAAATACAAACTTCGATTATTATATGCCAAAACCTGGTAGATTGGTATTGCCTTCCGTAGAAGCGAGTTATAGTTCCGTATGGGGAAACGAAACCTCCTACTATTTTCAAAATTTGAATATCAATTATTCGTTGGGAGGAAGCTATAACCATACCATAAATTATAAAACTTCCGAAGGTATATATTTTTACGATAATCCAGACCTTAACAATCAATTAAACGAAAAAGTGGCGGAAAGAAATAATGTGAATTTATACGGAAATATGTCAAGGAGTTTCACCAACGAATTTGTAAGATTCACTCCAAACGCGAGATTGGATTATAATTATCAAAAGAGTATTAATCCGAGCGCCGAAGATTTAATTTACGACAGAAACAGCACTTATTTGGGTTTGGGAACTACGATGAATTTGTCGATATTTTTGCCTCGTAGCGTGATTCCTTACGGGTGGGATAATTATTTTACTCCCACTATCACTTGGGAAAGTTCCTACGGCTTGGGTTATCGATTCAAAAAAATGGCGGAAGACAGCACAAACGCGGGCGCAAGCGGAGAGTTTAATTCTCATGACATTAATTCGAGATTATCGATAGGCGGAACGGGATACAGTTTATTTTTTATACCGAATTTGAATTTGGATGTTCAAGGTTATGTCAGAACGGGATACGATATGAAACCTTATTATAACGCCGAAACCAAAAGTTATAAAATCGATTTTTCCACGAATAAATTTTTAACTACCGAAGTCGGAGGCTCGACAAGATTATATATAGACCAATCATACATAACTTATAATATAGGTAAAAATTTATTAGGAACGAATCTGACGGCTAACAATATAAACACTCTTTTTCATATACCGATACCGATAGGAAAAATTACCGACTTAATATTAATGAGACATGGCAAAAAACCTTTCTTTAGCGATGGCGTTGTAAACTCTTTCGATATATTTTTTGATATTTCATATAATCATGATTTTATCAATTATAGATATAATACCGCTTCGTTTATATTCGGCATAGAATTTCAAATATTGGAACAATGGCGAGTGAGATTTTCAACAAGGAGCGCAAATAACAGAACATATAGATATATAAAATCTTACGCGCAAAAAGAAAACGAAACTTGGGTTAATCCTTTCTGGGATATTATAAATTCTTTTAACTTTAAAAATTCGAGAAAGAGAATGGACAGTTTATTTAAATTGGAGTCCATAGAAGCGAGCCTATGGCATGATTTGGACGGATGGGAATTCCTTGCGACTTTTTCCATTCGCCCTTCAACTTTACCTTCCGATATTGCGAGCGGTTCGGTTAAAGGTTCTTATTGGAGTAAAGAATTCTGGATTGAATTCACATTAACCGACTTCCCAAGCGGTGGACTTCCAAGAAGAGAATACGACCTTAATAAAACAATTACCGATTTACAAGAGAGCGTAACTAACTCTAGTTTTAGTTTTTAGGTAAAAATCTCTTTACTTTTTAATCGCTTTAGATTATTATTAATTATTATAAATTATTAAATA
>NZ_SJDU01000207.1 GCF_005518285.1 Brachyspira catarrhinii
CATAATGATTCCGCCATGCGACAATACCGCGACATAAGTTAAATTATTTTTTTTCATGTTTTCAATAATATTCAAATATACTTTTTTAGTTCGATTAAAAAATTCTTTATAATCTTCTCCGTTAGGAATATTGCTTCTCCAAAGTTTTTTATTGAATTCTTTATAATATGGATTGTCTTTTAATTCTTCGTATTTTTTACCTTCAAAATCGCCAAAACATCTCTCTCTTAAATCTTCAATTATTTCTAAATTCATTTCTTCAAAATATATTTTAGCCGTTTCAACGCATCTTTTCATTGGACTACAATATAATTTTTGAATCGGTTTATATTTTTCTATAATATGTTTTTTTTCTAAAAGTTCTTTTTTTCCGTTTTCGCATAAAGGATTGTCGGTAGAGCCAAGCCATCTGTATTCGGCGTTATATTGAGTTTGTCCATGTCTTACAAAAAGAATTTTCATTAATTTTAATTTCTCCAATTTTCTTATAATGCTATACCGTAAATATTATAACCATACTTGAATTTTTTCAATTATTTTATTATAAATTTATTGTCATATTAGAATAATTTCTAAAGATTTAGTATAGAATAAATTTTTATATTTTTTACATAAACAATATTAATTAGTTATAGTTATTATGAAAAATATTATAGGATTTTTTCATATTGATATTTTTATTATATTATGATATTCTATTAATTATAAAGTAGTTATATTTTGCTATAATGAGATTTTATTTTTTAAGTATTAATTTACATAGGTATTTATATTTTGGAGGTCTAAATGAGTATAAACACTAAACATTCAATATCGTTAAGCGAGGAAGAAAAAAACAAGATTCAAGAATTCCTAAGTAAAGAAGTTAAATCCCAAAGGCTGATTTCGAGGGCAAAAATACTTTTGGAACTTGACCAAAAAAAGAACACAAGATTAACTCATACCGATATTGCAAAAAAATATGATGTTACATATCATACGGTTGTAAATATTATAAATGAATATGTAAAAATTGGTTTAGAGCCTACTTTAACTTATAAAAGAAATCCTAATAGCAATAGAAAAAGAAAAAATCCAGAAGGATAAAAATTCAAAATATTATTTTTTATGCGCAAGGTATTTATTTTCAGAGATGATTTTTAATACTTTAGCGCATGAAATGATATTAGGATTTAAGTCGTCAAACATATATTCTATGTTTTGATATATATTGCTATTTAAATTTACGCCAAAATTTATTCCTCTTTCTATTTTTCCCGTCATAGTTAAATCGTCAGTTATGGTAATTCCTTTAAAATTCAATTCTTTTTCTAAAATTTCGATATAATTTTTTGACAAACTCGCTGGAAATTTATCGTCAATATATTTATTTTTTATATGAGCGACTAAAATCATCTCCGCTCCAGCGTCTATTCCTCTTTTAAACGGAACGAATTCTTTATTTTTTAATTCATTGATTTTTTTATCAATAATTGGAAAACCGTCATGAGAATTTACTACTGTGTCTCCATGTCCTGGAAAATGTTTTAAGACGGTTATTATTCCCGCGTCTCTCTGAGCTTTAACCGTAGCCTCTACCATATCTGCGACTATATTTATATTAGTCGAAAAACTTCTTTCATACAAATAGGAATTTGAATCTTTTGGAATATCGCATATCGGCGCTAATATCATATTGATTCCCAAATCGAGCAGAAATTTAGATTTTTGATAGGCTATTTTATAAGCGTATTCTTTGTCGTTTTTATCTCCAATATCTTTTGGCGAAATATTTTTTAATTTGTCGAAATGAATTCTATTTACTTTGCCTCCTTCTTCGTCAACGGCGATTAGCATATTAGGATTGACATATTCTCTCAAATCGGATGCGAGTTTTTTTAATTGTTTTTCGTTTTCTATATTATAGTCGAAAAGTATAATTCCCGCTATTTTATTTTCTTTCAATATTTTAATCGTCTCTTCGGATAATGTTTTATCTTTTATCCCAACCATTAATAATAAGCCTTTTCTCTCTTTTTCGCTCATACTATAAACTTTGTCTATATATTTTGCCAAATGCGGATACATATTTTTAATTTCTTTTTTGTTATCCGCTATGTGTTTACATGAAATAAAAAATATTGATATTATAAAACTGCATAATATAATTTTATTAATTTGAATAATCATATTTTTAAAACCAATAATAATAAACTTATAATAATTATATTCGAAAAAATATTTTAAATACATAAATCATAAAATTTCAATTTTTAATAATTGACAAAAAAATAAAATATAATATCATTAATTAACATAATATTTATTTGATTTTTAAGGATATTCAATTATGAAAAATATTAATAAATTTTTTATTTTATCTATATTTATAATTTCTACTCTTTTATTTACTTCATGCTCAAATAGAGGTTACAGCAATATTAATTTGAAAAAAGCCATGAAAACTATAAATAATTCGACTAATTTAATCATGTTGGATGTGCGAACTGCCGAAGAATATTCTGCTGGAAATATTCCAAATTCAATCAATATAGATGTTTTAAGCCCCGATTTCAAATCAAAAATAGATTTACTCGATAAAAATAAAGAATATTTGGTATATTGCAGAAGTGGAAACAGGTCGGCAATCGCTTCAAGCATAATGGCTACAAACGGTTTTGTAAAAATTTATAATTTAAATAATGTAAATTATAGCGATTTTGAAAACGCGATATTAACGAATAGATAATAATTTTTACTAATTTAATTTTTAATATGTTTATTAAGCCATTCGACTATTTCGTTCATTACATCATTCCTGCAAAAATCGTTTAATATTTCATGTCTTCCATCTTTATACAAACTGATATTAATGTCGGTAAGTCCTAACGATTTATACATTTCATAAACCCATTTCACGCCTTCGCCCATATTTCCAACGGGGTCTTTATCACCCGAGATTAGCAAAATAGGAAAATCTTTATTCATGTCGGAATAATTATTTGAATTTGAAATTTTTTCAAGCAGATAAAATATTTGAAGAAAAGTTTCTACGCTCGGAGGAATTTTGGAAAAATATTCGTCTTCTTTAACTTTTTTTATTTCTTCTTTATCGGATGTCAGCCAAGAGAAAGCGGAGTCGTCTTCTGGAAAATATTTTCTTCCGTATCCGCCATCTGATAAATTTGATATAAATTTGGCTCTCTTGCTTCCTCCAAAAATCGCTTTTTGAACGGTAGCTATAATTTTTCCAAAATTTTCAATTCCTTTAAATTTTCCTTTCGTTCCCATTATTATAGCGCCGTTTAAATATGAATGATATTTTATTAAAAAGCCTCTCGTCAAAAACGAACCCATACTATGCCCTAACATAAAATAAGGCAAATCTCCGTATTCGGCTTTGGTATTGTCCATAAGATATTTTAAATCGTCAATAATAAGTTCATGCCCGTTTTCTCCCATATCTCCCATTTGTTCTTTCGTTATAGCGCTTCTTCCAAAACCTCTATGGTCTTCCGCGCATACCAAAAAATCGTTGTCGGTTAATTTTTGAGCCAATTCTTTATATCTTCCCGCATGTTCTCCGAGTCCATGAACTATTTGAACTATAGCTTTAGGTTTATTTTCGGGAATAAAATTATATGTGAACATTTTATGCCCGTCTTCGATTGTTAAAATTTTAGTTAATTCTTTCATACGAATACTCCAAAAAATATATACGATATTCTTATAGCAATTTTTTCAAATTATATATTATTTTTTTCTTACTTGCAATATTATTTGTAAATAGCCGTATAATTATTTTATAGATATTATAATTTAAATTTTTGTATAAATAAAAACGCTTGACAAAATTTTTAATCATTGCGATTACGAATGCGTGGTAATCCACACAAAATAGATTGCTTCATTCGACAATCCAAGAGTGGCGCAGGGCGAAGTCGGACTTTCACGCTGTGCGCTGTAAGTCTCACTCGCAATGACGATACGAATTTGTCATTGCAAACAAAGTGAAGCAATAAATTTTTTTTATTTTTTTAATTTTAACCTATTGACAAAATTTCCAAATATTGTATAATCTACTCAATATGAGAAACTTAAAATACAACTTAAACAATTTCATGATGTCACGTCACGTCACGTCACGTCTTTTATTTTAAACTTTTTTCAAGTTTATGTTTACTTACTAATTATAAA
>NZ_SJDU01000208.1 GCF_005518285.1 Brachyspira catarrhinii
TTAAATTAACTTTAAACTTTAAAGCATACCATTGGATTAAATAAAGATTAATTTAGTGATAATATTGATAAGAAATGTAAAAAGGCATCGTATTTATTTTGCGGTGTCTTTTTTATTTGTCATTAAAATTTCCTAAAATTATTCTATATTTATATTCGATTCGCATCCGTCTACTTTTATATTATAAATTCCGTTTTTTAATTCCATCGAATAATTATCCTTTTCGCCCGATATATTTACAATTTTTTCTTTATTAAATTCTATAACGCAATAATTTTTTATATATCTAATATTTAAATAATATTCTTTTCCGTTTTTATTTATTTCAATATTGTTAAAAATATAAGTTTCGTTTTTGTCGTCATTATCTCCTCTTGCGGCAAGCGGTTTTGTTATTGAGAAAAAAGCCATCGATTCTATTATATTGTTTTTTATTTTAATTGAAGATTTTTTTTCGGTTAAATCTAACATTTCAGAATCTTTAATATTTTCCATAACGAATAAATCGGATTTTAATTTATTAACTTTTATTTGAAGTTCCAAGTTATTTTCAAGTTCGTTTAAAAATTCTTCGGACACTTTGATTCCGTCAAGATATTTTATAATTTCTTCTTCATAATATTTTAATTTTTCATTATTCATAAATAAATCCCCGCTAATTATTTTTTTTAAATTTACTAAAATTAAAATTTTCTTTCAAATATCTTTTTATTTTATTTATAATCTTTGTAATCGCATTGACGCTTATATCGAATAATTTTGCTATAAAAGAATGCGGAACATTTAATTTTATCGCCACAAGTTTATTTATTCTATTTTGTTTTTTGCTTGCCAAATGAACCGTCCAAAGCCCTTTGCTTTTATATTCCGATATTTTTAAATTTATTTTCGCTATGGAATCTTGCAATTTGATTATATAGTTATATTTATGTATATAAGTCGCTCTCGCTTTTTCTATTATCGAATAAGCCTCTTCGTAATCTATATTAAAAAATTCCATTAAAGGTTTTGTAATAAGATTTATAAATAATTCCAAATTATGAATAAAGAAAATAAGGGAATCTCTATTTGGAAATTCGCTTTCAATATAATTAAAAATTTTCAAAGAAATTTCTTCTATATTGTCGTTTTCGTTTTCGCTTTCGTTAAGAAAATTAATAAAATCTATAGAATATTTTTTTGAATCGTATAAAACATCATGCAAAGTCAAAGCTTCTCTATCGCATAAAGGAGCGTCCATAGAAATTTCGATTTTTTTATATTTTTCTTTTCTCTTTTTATAATCAATATAATTTAAATAACTATTTCGCAAAGTATATGTGAACCAAGTTATAAATTTCGCTTCCGTTTCGTTATATTTAAGCAAAATATTTTCTATTCTTTCCATGTAATACAAATAAAAATCCATAGCGGTTTCATGGCAAACTCCAAAAACTTTTCTCGGATAATTATAAATATATTTCGACAGATGATTATTTATTTCTTTGAAAGTTATAACGCTTCTTGAGGCTTTATATTCCATCACGGCTTTTTTAATAAAATTATCGTCAATCGGCATCTTTGTCCTCTTCGCTATTTATTAAAACTCTGTAAAATATTTCTTCGATTCTTTTGTCTTCTATATTCGCTTCGTTCATAACTTGAGAAATCCACTTCTTATGTTCTTCGCTTATTTTGTTATTTGATTTATTAATATTATCATTTTTATTATTCAATTCATTTTCGTTAATATTTATTTCGCCGACTCTCGTTTTAATTTCAACGACTATTACATCAGTTTCTTTTTTTATATTTTTTATAATATTTAATCTATTCATTGAAATCTCATTAGCCCAAACCGTGTCCGCAACCGTCAAAGTTAGAATTCCGTTTTTAAAAAACGCTGGATAACAAATTTTTGAAAGAGTTTCGCCGATAATTATATTCCATTTTTGAGCGATTTTAAGATAACCGAATAAATTAATATTTTTTTTAGAATATTCGTTTAATATATTTTGTATAGTATGCATAATAATTCCAAAAATATATTAATTATTTGTCATATAAGTTTTAACTTCTTCGTCTTCGTTATATTCGTAAGTTTTAATATTTTCAACATTCTCGGGATTTCGATTTTCTTTATTATCTGTAAAACCAAGCAAAGTTTTCACTCTAATAATAGAACTTGAAACATCCTTATAATTTTTATCCAATTTATAAACATCCTCGTAAATTTGAAGAGCCGAATTATAATTTTTATTTCTTTCGTAAGTCGCCGCAAGGTTAATCATATAAACGACATTATTCGGACTGTAAATGTTAGCCTTCAAAAAAGACGCTTCCGCCAATCTATAATCTTCCGTATATAAATATAGAAGCCCCAAAAAATTATTAACATAAGCATCGTTAGGATTAAGTTCTACCGAATGCCTTATTGATTCAATCGCTTCGTTCGTTTTTTCGAGTCTGTATAAAGCGTATCCTTTTTGGAAATATAATCTTGGAGAAAATCTATTTATAAGAATTCCGTTTCTTGCCGTTTTAAGCATATTGCTATAATCTTCTTGATACATATAAATATTTGAAAGCGTTTCAAAATATTCTATCTTCAAAACGGGAGAATTATTTATTTCGTATTCGAATAATTCCGCCGCCCTTCTATAATTTTTAGAATTATAATATCTATAAGCGTTTTCAATATTAGTTTTATTATACGCGAAATTTTGCGGATATAACAAATCGGAATAATTAAATATTAATAAAAAAAATAATATAAATAAAATAAATTCTTTTTTAATTTTCATCTTTCTTAAAACTCTGCAATCTAAAATCGTTTATCATAGCCGAGGCGTAAGTTAAAGTGGCGTTATATATTTCTTCTTTATTTTTTCCTTTGAAGAAAGAAAACACTCTTGGAGATTGAGCGCTTAAAGTTTCGGGAAGAATTATTTTATTGTCGAAACTCTTTTTTAAAGCGGTAGTTTTTATGCTTTCCATTTTTTCGATAAACGCATGCAAGAAAAAACCAGATTCTTTAAGTATAAATTGTTCCGAGCGGGCTACTCCTTCGCTTTTCTCAAGCGCAAAAACATAATCGGAAAATATTATAGGAATTTTACTCTCGCCAACGGGCATAACGAATCTTTGAAATTTATTGTCATAATCTTTTATCGCCGTTTCTATGACATAATCGCTCGCTTCTCCAGAAAAATATCTTATAACGCAAAAACAATTGTATAATTCCTTAAAAGCTCCGTATAAATGACAAATTTCTTCGTCCGCTTTCGGATGAATATTTTCTATCGGATATTTTTCAACCGCATTTCTAAATCTTTCTATCATATTGTCGACTTTATTCATAAAAGAATTTTCTTTGGCTTTTTTTTCTTCAGCTTCTCTTTTTTCTTTTTCCAATTCGCGCTCTCTCAATCTATTTTTTATATCTTCCAATATATTTATTTCAAGAAGAAAATAATTCGACAAATCTTGTCTCGTTTGCAAAGCTTCTCTGTATCTGTTATTAAAACTTTCCACATTATAAATTTTAGTTCCGTATTTTTTAGCGCCTTCTTCGTATTCTCCTCTTATTTTCGACAATGTGACGTTTATTTCCTTATCGCTCAAACTTGGCATATTAACTCCTTTTAAATTTATATTAATATTATATAATAATAATATAAAAAATAAATATAAAATTTTATTATTTCATTTTCCTATAATAATATTCAATATTTCCACTGCATTTTACAATAATAGAATCTGGAATGTTGCCTATTAAGTCCCGAATTTTAGCTCCAGCAAAAGCTATAGCTATAGGTTCGGTGCATCCAAAAGCTGGAACTAATTCCTCTTTTAATATATTAACATAATTCAAATATAATTCCTTGTCCATTTCTTTTCCTTAAAAATACCTAAATTCAAAATCAAAGTTATATTATATTTTATTTACTATATATATCAATAATATATCAATATTTTTTAATAGTTTTAGGATTTATAATCCCTATATTACAAAAATGGGCGACAAAGTAAATAAAACGTTTGGAACTATAGCTTTAATGCTTCAAGGAATATTCAAAAAAGAATGATAATTTTTTGTTTATTTGAATAATTGACAATATTTCTTTATATAGTATAATATCCTCTAATAATTTAATAATTTTTTATTAGGAGTTCCTATGAAACAC
>NZ_SJDU01000209.1 GCF_005518285.1 Brachyspira catarrhinii
AAAGTTAATTCTTTTTTATATTTATCTATTATATATTTTATAAAATGTTTAATAATGAATAGATTATATTGCCCCGATTTTTTCGTTTCTATTCTTTTTATAATATTGTCAGTTTTCGCTTCGTATTGTTTATAATTATCTTTATATTCGTTTGCCTTGTCATATATTTCATTTAATATTTTTTCTTTAAATAATATTTCTTTTACTTTTAAATAAATATCAATATTTTCGATAGCAGAGTTAATATGTAAGCATGAATTTTTTTCGTCTATCTTTATAAAATAACTGCTATTAATCGTATCAATATTTATATTATTATTAAATGCAAGATAGTAATAATTTTCGTAATTTTCTAAATTTTTTATTTCTATTGAAACGGATGTTAATCCTATTTTAATTAATGTATTGTTAAGTATTTCGGCGTCTATTTTGTCTTTTAAATATATCGTGATAATCGATTGCTTTTTTATATTTTTATCTAAAGTCATTATTTATCTCCTATTAATTATTAAAAAGTTTAATATCAATTTTCTCTATTAAATCAATATCTTCATCGGTTTCCATAATATACGAAAGCGAAGAAACATTATTTTTCTTGTTATAAGCGTTTTTATAAATTTGATTAATTTCATCTATCAAATTGTTAATATTATTAATCGCTTGGTCTTTTTTAATATTTGTGTTTTCTAAATCTTTTTTTATTTTCGAGCATGATTTTTTATATTCCGAGCATGGTTTTTCGTAAGTTTTTTTATCGGAATAATTGAAATCTTTAATAATTTCTTTTATCTCTTCTATTTTAGCTTCGCATTTATTTAATATAATTTGCAATTTTTTATTTTCTTCTTTTCTTTTTATTTCTTCTCTAATTCTTCTTTCATTCTCTTCTTTTATTCTTTTTTCTTCTCTGATTTTCATTTCGTTTTTATCTTTTACTTTTTTGTGTTCCGATAAGATATGCATAATTAAATAATTAATCATATACTTATATGATAATGGTAAAGTTAAATATCTATGTATAGTATCTCTACTATAATCAATAATACCATTCATACTTATAAAAGGAATATTATTTCTTGTATATGGTATGTCAGAATTTCGTAAATTCCCTTTATAGTCGTAAAGTTGTTTTTCGTCTAATATGCCTTTTTCAAGAAGAAATTTTCCTATTTGCTTAATATCATTATATTCTATAGAAATTGAATTTGCGGTAGAATTTAAATTGCATTTAATTTTATATTTGTTAAGCAACTCCATTTTTTCTACAATATCGTTAAAAATATCTTTCTCCAAATTATCTCTTAAATGTATTATTTCCAATACTGTTGGTTTTGTAGTAGTAGGTGTCGTATAATTAGGTCTTGTGTAATTTTGACTTGTAGTCTTTTTGGTATTTCTTTTTCTTCTTGGTTTTGTAGTCGTTGATATTTTCTCGTTTTCTAAATATTCTTTTGCCCATTCTTTTATTTCTTTTTCTGTCAAATCAGTTTTTTCTTTAAGAGATTTAATGACTTTTTTATTATTTGTTACTATTAATATATTTGACAATATTTCACGGAATTTTATTTCCTCTGTCCAGAATTTATCATATAGATTTTTATCCTTATATCTTATAATAAGTAGATTATTCTTTATATAGTATTTAATTTTATATTTATCCAATTCTATTTTTTCTAAAGTGTTATTGAGAATCTCTTCATAACCTTCTCCTATATCCAATGCCAATCCTGCTCCTAATATTATCTTTTTTACAATAAAAATAGAAACAATCATACAGATTATAAAAAAAGGAATATTACCAATCTTGTCGATAATATTAGAAATGAAAGGAACGCCGCTAAATATATCGGCAAAATTATCAATAATACCGCTAATAACATCGATAATTTTTGTAATAATATTCACTTAATAATCCTTTCTTAAAATTAAAATTTTACTCTATAAACGGGTTGTTAGTTTCTTGCTTTAATTGAGGAATAGGTTTATCTTTCGATTTTTCATCCTCTTCCCAAGAATTTGAAGAAGCCAAAACGGCGCGAGCTTTAGCCCATCTTCTCATGTCGCTTATATTTTCTTTCATAGTTTTTGAAATAGGATAAGTTTTTTTCATCGCCTCGATTATATGCTCCGTTTCAATTTCTTTATTTTCGTCAAAAGCCTTAAATAAAGCCTCTTTTATAGCTTCCTCTATTTCCGCTCCAGAAAACTCTTCGCATGCGCCCGCTATTTTTGAAATGTCGAATTTATTATAATCTCTTTTGAATTTCTTCAAATGTATTTTTATTATCTCTTCTCTGTCTTCTTTTAATGGCAAATCTACAAAAAATATTTCGTCAACTCTTCCTTTTCTCAAAAGTTCTGGAGGAAGTCCCGATATATTATTTGCCGTAGCCACAACGAATACGGGTTTTTTCTTCTCCTGCATCCAAGTCAAAAAAGTTCCCAATACTCGCGATGTAGTTCCGCCGTCAGTGGAGCCAGAAGATGCCATTCCAGAAAGTCCTTTTTCAATTTCGTCAATCCAAAGAATCGAAGGAGACACCGCTTCCGCTATCTTCAAAGCCTTTCTTATATTGCTTTCAGATTCTCCGACAATTCCCGCGAAAACTTTTCCCATATCCAATTTTATTATAGGAAACTGCCAAGCCGAGCCTACCGCTTTCGCACATAAACTTTTTCCCGTTCCAGGTATTCCGAGTAAAAGTATTCCTCTTGGAATTTCAAGCCCGTATTTTTTAGCTTCGTCCTCGAAAGCTCGTCCTCTTCTTTTTAGCCAATCTTTCAAAATATCGAGTCCGCCGACATCGTCCAAAGTTTCGTTATGATGATAATATTCCAAATGCCCGCTGTTTTTAATTATATTTTCTTTTTCTTGGATTATTATTGAAATTTCTTTTTCGGTTAATTGTCCCGTTTGAACTATCGCTTTTGAAAACGCCCTCTGCGCTTCCATTATCGTTAATCCCAAAGCCGATTCGATTATTTTTTGCGTGTTGCCTTCGGCTTTTATATTATAATGTTTGCAAGTCGATTTAAATATGATATTCAAATCTTTTATATTTGGCAAATCCAATTCTTTTATATAAACATCTTTATCGAGTTCGGACGGAAGCTGTCTTTTCGTTTGAAGCATTATTAAACTTCTATCGTTATAATCTTGCGATGCAATATCTTTCATTTTGCTTATTAAAAACGGATTATTTTCCAACTGCAAATTAAATTCTTCCAAAATCAAAATCGAATCTTTAGCGTTAGCGCTTTCATACCAATCCAAAATCGCTCGGTTATCGTCCATATTGGCTATAATATCAAATTTTTTATCCTTCATATTAAATTTTTTAAGCCCCGAAGAACAATTCCACTTATACCAATTCCTTTTTAGTTCGGATGCGGTTTGAGAAACATAACCCTCTATTCGCATATTTTCGTAGCTTATAATCTGTATGATATTTATACGAGATTTTATTAAATTATTTAGATTAATCATTTTGATTCCCCTCGCCGTAGGCGTGCCTCTTGCAATGTTTAAATTTTTTATTTTTTATTAATTAATTTTATTAATAAAACCGCTGTCAAAATCTCAAATCGATTAATTGAGCGGTTTTACTTCTACTTACAAATTATGAAATCGCTTGTTTATATTTATCCACAACATATTTTATGAAATGTTTGATAATAAACGCTTCATAATGAGGACGAGATGGCATATTGTAATCAATTTTTTCTATGGATTTTTTTGGAATTTAAAATTTTCTAAAATATTTGGAATTTCTTTTTTATCTATATTTTCAAAAAGATTTGTTTTTATTATTGTTTCTATATAATTTGTCATTTATTCTATGCGGGTAAAAATACTTAAACTAAATTTTTATCGTCTATTCACAGTTTTTGTATTTCTTCGATAGTTAATCCCGTATATTTTGAGATTAGGTTAATGTCCGCTCTATCTTTTTTCATCGCTTTCGCCATTGAGATTGCTTTATTTTTTTCACCTTCAAGTTTTCCTTCGTCAAATCCTTCTTTTCTTTCCCTCGATAGCATCATTTTTTGTCCTACTAAAAATGCATCTCGGGCAGCGTAAGCTCGCATCAATTTATCGTCCGAAGTAAATCTTTTGTATTCTTCAATCGCTT
>NZ_SJDU01000021.1 GCF_005518285.1 Brachyspira catarrhinii
TTCCTAAATTTAGGAATTACATCATTAGAATTACATCCACATTGATATTGATCACATATTTCAAATTTAAAATTTAAATTATCATTCAATAAACTACCCATATTCGCAAATTTAGGACATTGTATAGAACCAGAATAAGTTCCATCAGGATGAATATAAATAAAATTACTTCCTCCAAAACAGTAAAAACCTGAAAAAGATTTTAATCCATTTCTAATACTTATTGCATAATCTAATTCTAAATTATTTATTATTTTACCATCTTTTATTATATTATATCCATTAATTGGAACACCAGATAAAAAATTTATTTTTTTGGCTTTACTATTTTCAACTGCTTCTTTCCATCTTGCTTTAGCATTATCTATCCATTGATAATGTCTATCAGTATATCTTTCATCATTTCTATCAAAAAGAGGGGCTTGCCTCAATTCCATAAACATTATATCAAAATAAAAACTTTTTCTTAACTCTATAAATTCTAACAAAAATTGTTCCAATAAGTCCTCCTTCTCTGGATGCAACATAAAAGACAATATTAAATAAACATTATATTCATTTGCTAATATAATTATATTAGCAATATGTTCTAATCTACACTGTTCCAAATGTACAGATATATTAAATAATAATTCTTTATCTTTTATAGATTCAAATAATTTTTTATGATATTCTATAGATTTACTTCCATTACTTACTATATTCAATGAAATCTTTTTATCTAATTCATTAAAATATTTGAGTAAATCTAAAAAGTTAGGATGTACAGTAGGTTCTCCACCTATTAACAATATATTATAATAATCTCTCTTTATATCAAAAATTTTGTTTGCTATTTTTTTTAATTCTTCAAAAGAATTAAATTGCGGATTATTCATTCCAGCATTTCCAAAACAATAACTGCATTTATAATTACAATGTGAAGTTATTTCCCAATTGACTCTCAAAACACTTTTAATATTTAATAAACCATGAGAAATAACATCTTTCATTTCAAAATTTTCCATTTGTTCTCCTTAAAATATAATTTTATATAAAAAATTTATGCAACAAAAAACCTATGCTGCAATTTTGTATTGCAACATAGGTTGTAATTTTTTAGATTTAATATTTAATATAAACTTAAGATTTACCCCCCCCCCCGCATAAATTCATATTGATAACTTCTTTATCCAACCAATTAATCAAATTTTCATCGTTAGTAATATTTTTCACATTTTCTAATAATTGATTTCTATCTATAGCTCCGTAATCAATCAAATCCAAAATCACTTTCTTAAATAAATTAACAAAATGATTCTCCTCTCTCGCTTCTCTTCTGTCAAAATCTAATGCGTTATAATATAAATAGAAAAAATTCATTGCAAATAATTTTGTTATTTGTTCGTTAAATTCTTTATTTACAAAAAGAATTAAAATCTTTAATATCCTTACCGTTTAATATATCTTTTAAACTTGTTATTTGTATAGACGATTTTCCGCTATCTTTTGATATAAATTCTATTTTTATTCTCAAATTATTTTTTATAAATTTACACATTTGCAATTCCGATTTTCCATGAACGATTACGACAGCTTTTAAATAATGGAAATTTTTTAATTTCAATTGTTTATTTTTCTTTGACATATAAATCATCCTGATTAAATAAATCGCCAAAATCTATATCGTCAATCATTGGTATTCCTCCATATAATCCTTTTAAATATCTTTTTCTAAAATTAGTGTTTGGATTTTTTCTCTCATATTCCGTAATAGGTATTAATATTTTTTTACCGTTAGAATCAATATTAAATAAATATATATAATCTTTTTTTATTTTGGTTTCCAATAAAGTTGTATTATGAGTGGTAATAATTAATTGCCCTTTAATAAAATTAGCCATGCTTGATATTATATTATATATTAATATGTCATGTATATTACTATCAAACTCGTCTATAGCGGAAACTTTATCTCTATTTAAACTTATTAATAATAATGGAAATAAATTGAGTAATTTTTGTGTGCCAGCAGATTCTAATGAAAAATCTATATCTTTTATTTGTCCGTATATTTGTTTCTTAAAAAATAATTTATATTTTATTTTATTATCTTTATATTCTCTATTATAAAATACTTTCTTTACATCGCTATATAATGTGGTAAAAAAATAGTTTAATATGTTTTCAGTATAATTTAATTTTTTTTCTTCTTTTTTAGTTTTGGTTATAATTCCCCTATTCATAGGAAATATAAACTTCCTTGCTACATTAATTCTACCCTTTTCTATATTAGATTTTTGTTTAATATGCAAAGATGTAGATAAGAAATATTCAACTATATTATTTATATCTTTAGGCATATTTTTATTTATATATTTCTTACTTTTATCCATTATTTCAAAAAATATTATAGATAGAAATGAATGTTTACCCCAAAATTTATCTATTAAATCAGAAATTTCTTTAAAATATTTATTAGAATTAAATAGCGACTTATTTATATATTTTTCTTTATCCGATATATCAAAAAATCGAGTTTTATTTTTACTTAAAACATATTCTAACTTTTCTCTGGCAATTCCATTTTCTCTCATTTCTATATAATATTTTCCATATTTTCCATTTAATTTAAACCCAAATTCTAAAATTATATTTTCTTTTGAATCTATAGTTTTAGCATCGTTAATAATATCTTCTATAGATTTAAAATTATCTTTTATTATTTTATTTATAATTAATTTTATATTTCTTTTATCATTTTTGTTATCTGCTTTTTTCCCCATTAATTTATCTATAATTCTTTTATAGACTTTTGTATTTAAAGTCTCAAATAAAGTAAAAAAAGCGTTAATAAAATTTGTTTTTCCCGCTCCATTCTCACCGTATATTATAACCATTTTTTTAGGATTATTTTTACTGTCGGTTAAATCGACTTCAAAATCTACCAATGATTTATAATTTTTTAATTTAACATATGTAAACATTTTAATTACACCTTTATTTTATTGAATTTTGTTATATTTTATAATAAATATCGAAAAAATCAATATAAAATTTTAATTATTTTTAGAAATGATATAAAACATTTTGGAATAAAAGAAAGCGTTAGTTATCTAAAAAATGTAAGTAATAGTATTGGAGAAAGTTATTATTTGTGAATTATTAAAAGACTCGGAAATAAAAATTAAATTTGTAATACTTGACTTTTAATATAAATTTTGTATAATTAAAGTAGATAATAAAAATATTTTAATCTAATTTTGGAGAATAAAATGTTAACTATGTTTGAAAAGGCGGTTTTATTTTTTATAGATAAAATCCCGGGAATTGGGGAAGTTAAATTACGCAAAGGATTGTTTTTAATAGATTCTCTCTATTACGCTTTACATAAAAAATCTTTAACGGGAATAAGTTATATAAAAGAAAAGCAAGGACCTGTTCCTAATAATAAAGCGCATAAAGAATTGATTTCCGTGTTAAGTAAACCTTATGTTATGCATAAATATAGAAAATACTACATTAACAAAGAATTATTTGACGAAGATTTACAATTTAACGAAAGCGATGAAAAATTATTAATGTCGGTTGTAAATTATATATCCGATAAGTCTGGAAATGAGTTGTCAAAACTTACTCATGACGATATATATAATAATACGCCTATGAGAAGTAAAATGCCACTTTCAAAAGTTGTGGAATTTAGAATAAACGAAGAGGAAGACACTAAAGAACCAAGCAATATAAGAGAATTATTTGAACCTATGAAAGATGGACTTTTACAAGATGCAAATTTTTTACACTCGATACGCGGATAATAGAAAAAAAGGAATTCTAAACGAATGTAGCTGTTTGGCAAATAATATATCTTCTCTTGAAAAAGCTATAAAAAATAAACCTACTATTGTAAAAAGCGAATTGGGTTCTATTTTAATTCCAGACAAAAATAAAGAAGTTGATATTCTTTATAGAAGTTATTCGCCCGTTTTAAGTAGTAAGATAGTAATTGGATGCGTATTATATTTATATTTTATAGCGTATGAAGATAATATTTGGATTATAGATGTAATTTTTGAATAATATAGTTTCTATAAAAACTTTTTAGAAGAATAAAAACTTCTGAACTTATAAACAAATATTACGGAAATTATATTAATATAGATTAAATTAATAAATACACTTAAGGAGAAAATATAAAAATGAAAATATTTTATTTAAATCCGTCTTACGGAGAAGATTTTGTAAGGTCGGCAAGATGGGCTGCAAAATCCAGAGGCAGAGTTCAAAGACATCCCGAGCAAGCTTTGATACATATAGCCGTTCTTGAAAATGCTGGGCATGAATGTAAATTTTTAGACGCCGCCGCAATGAATATGGGAGAAGAGGAAACGGTTAATGAAATAAAAGCTTTTATGCCCGATATTGTCATAATACATACCACTACCCCGAGTATATATAACGATATTAACTACGCTAAAATATCAAAGAAAATATGCAATCCAAAAACAGTATTGGTAGGCGCTCATGCCTCTGCAGAACCAGAAGATAGTCTACTAAAATCGCAAGGTTCGGTAGATTTTGTAGTTATAGGCGAGCCAGATTATACTTTAAGAGATATTTGTTCTGGAATGGATACAAATCTTATATTGGGTATTGGGTATATGAAAGACGGAAAATATATTGAAAATGAAAAAAGACCGCCTTTGGATGTAAACGAGCTTCCTTTTCCTTCTTGGAAACATATAGACCCAAAATTTTATCATGATGCTGGCAAGCTATATCCTTTCTTAACTTTATACACTGGCAGAGGATGTTTTGCCTTATGCACTTTTTGTAGAGAACCAGCCGTAATGGACGGAAGAAGATTGCGAATAAGAGACGCTAAAAAAGTCGTAGACGAAATGGAATATGATTTATCCCTCTATCCCGATTTAAGAGAGATAATGTTTGAAACGGATACATTCACCGCGGTCCCTAAACATGTAAAAGAAGTTTGCGAAGAGATAATAAAAAGAGGGTTGAATAAAAAAATAAAATGGAGTTGTAATGTCCGAACCGATATAGACACTTCCCTACTGCCATTAATGAAAAAAGCGGGATGCCGAATGCTTATGGTAGGTTTTGAATTTGGAACGAACGAACAATTACAAGCGGTTAAAAAAGGAACTACCATAGAAAAAGCTTCAAAATTCGTTAAAGAGGCTAAAAGATTAGGCTTCACTATTCATGGTTGTTTTATGATAGGCGCTCCTAACGAAACTCCAAAATCCGCTCAAGCTACCATAGATTTTGCAAAAAGTCTGCCTTTGGATACTATACAAGTTTCGGGTATAGCAGTATATCCTGGAACCGAATTATACAAATGGGCTAAAGAAAATAACTATATAAAAGCAAAAGACTGGACCGATTGGGTTGACGAAAATCATGAACAGGTTACGCTTCTTTCTTATCCGCAAATGTCGAAAGAACAAATTGATTTTTATATAGATAAGGGATTAAAAGAATTTTATATGCGTCCTTCTCAAATGTTTAGGATGTTTTTTAATATAAGAAGTTTTGACGATATAATTAGAAAATTATACGGTTTTAGAAGTTTCCTCGATTATTTTTCAAAGAACAAAAGGAAAGCGTAATGATAACCGTAGGCGTAACAACTTATAATATCGATAAATATTTATCCGAATTCTTCGATAGTTTATTTAATCAAAGTTTTAAAGATTTTGAAGTTATAGTAGTCGATGATAATTCGAGCGACAATACTTTAAATATAATAAAAGATTATAAGCAAAAGTATTCGGATAAATTTAAATATTTGCAAACGGATAAAAATTTAGGCTCTCCCGCTTATACAAGAAATAAAATATTGGATTCTTTTACAATTAACGGGGACTATATTATCTTTTTAGACGGAGACGATATATTGGAATATAATTTCTTGGAAAAACTTTTTGATAATGTTAAATCAAATAATTCGGATATAGCCGTATGCGGATTTGAAAGATTTGACGATGAAACTGGAAAAGTATATTCAAAAGAGATGATAAATTTTAAATATAAATTTTTAGAAAGCAAAGATTTTGACGATTCTTTATGTTTTATTAACGCATCTCTGTGGAATAAATTAATAAGATACGAATGCATTAAAAATATAAGATTTAAATATGTTAGAGGTCCCGAAGATTCTCTTTTTATGATAGAAGCCTATCAGAATATAAATAAAATAAGTTTTGTAAACGATATTCTTATACATTATAGAGTTAGATATAATTCCGTGGTAAACGCTTCTTTAGAAACTGTTTATAAATACTCGGAGTATTTAAGAGAAGAAAAAGAACTTTATAAAAAATTAAATAATTTGGATTTTGATATATTGGTTTTATTTGTTTTTATACATTTTGGAATATCTCTTTGCTACAGGTTATTTTTAGATGGAAAAACGGATATGAATAAGCATCTTTTATGGACAAGAAAATATCTTGACGATGAATTTCCTCAATGGAAAGATTTAAAATATCTTCGTTTGTTTTATTGTCTGAAAAATCATGGTATAAAAGGTTTAGGACTTTCTATTTGCCATTTTCTTTATAAAATCAATATGTTTAAATATTTTTTAATGAGTTATAGTTTTGTAATAAGAACTTTTAAGGTCGATATAAAATGGTAATTTATATTTTTATATTTTAGGAGAAAATCATATGAACGAAAAATACGATAAAAATTTTTATGAAAACCTTTACACTAAAAAAGATAATAAAGGCAATAAAGATAATTATAAGGGTTTTAACGACTATTATAAATACGGAGTAGGCAGAAGATGGGTAAGAAGCCTTATAATAAAAGCTTTTAAAAATATAAATAAAGAAAATATTAAAACCGTAATCGATATAGGTTGCGGAGAGGGAACTCACACGGCGTTTCTTTCAAATTTGCTTGAAAATGCAAAAGTTTACGGAGTCGATTTATCGGATGAAGCTATAAAATGGGCAAGACAACAATACAGCGATATAAAGAATCTAAACTTTTCACAGACTAATTTTAACGACATTACTATAAATAGTAAGGGGGGGGGTATGATTTGGTAAGTTCTTTTGATGTTTTGGAACATATTGAGGATTGGAAGGAGTTTTTAACAAATATGCTTAAACTTTCAAATAAATATATACTGCTTACTTTTCCAACTGGAAAAATGCCCGAATATGAAAAATTATACGGACATTTGAGGAACTTTAAAAGAGGAGAAGTAGAAACATTTTTATCTGAAAACGGATTTAAAAAAGTAAAGACTTTTTATGCGGGCTTCCCTTTTTATTCGCCTCTCGGAAGATGGTATTTGGGCTTGGGAAGTAATTTTAATAATTACGAAGAAAATAACGGCTCATTAACAAACGGCGCTTTTACTATAAAACAAAAGATTTTTCATACATTCTTATTTATACTATTTAGATATTTTTGTTTTCAACATATCGGCGATAGATTTTTAGGATTATTTGAAAAGGAGTTTATAAATGCAGGAAAATAATAACCAGCAATTTTATGAAGATTGGTATGATAGAATATCGGATTCGCCGACAAAAAGCGGTAATGCAAAATGGGAATATTATCTTTTAAGATGTATATTAAAATATATAGATAAAAATAATGTAAAAAGTTTATTGGATGTCGGTTGCGGACAAGGGAATAAAACGGCATATATCTCCGAACATTTGGGATTTATTAAAGCGGTGGGACTTGATGCTTCCAAATCTGGAATAGCTTTAGCCGATAAATTATATTCAAATTATAAAAATTTAAAATTTATAAATTCAAATTTAAATGAATTTTCTTCTGAAAGTCAAGATAAATACGATATTGTATCCGCTCTTGAAGTTTTAGAGCATATAGAAGATTGGCAAACTCTTTTAAATAATATGATAAATGTTTCCGACAGATATATATTATTAACTTTTCCAACGGGCAGAATGCGTGATTATGAAAGAAAAATTGGACATTTAA
The DNA here is from genome assembly GCF_005518285.1 of Brachyspira catarrhinii. Lineage (GTDB taxonomy): Bacteria > Spirochaetota > Brachyspiria > Brachyspirales > Brachyspiraceae > Brachyspira > Brachyspira catarrhinii. The sequence continues at coordinate 7,972 of NZ_SJDU01000021.1, forward strand.
GAAATTTTAAAAGAGGAGAGGTGGAAAATTTTTTGGACTTAAGAGGTTTTAAGATAGTAAAAACGTTTTATTCTGGTTTCCCTTTATATACGCCTTTAGCGAGAGATTATATAGACAAACATTATGACAGTTTTATAGAAAGTATAGATACAAAATTTACAAAATCGCAAGAGCTGTTTCATAATTTTGTTTATTTTTCATTTAAATATTTTTGCTTTAAGAATATAGGGGATAAATTTACTGGATTATTTATTAAAGATAGTATTACTATAAACAGTAATGGGGGGGGGGGTAATTTTCATCCTGATAATAATCTAAACGAATATTTGATAATAATTATAAGCGTTCGGATGCAGAGATGCATTCGGGCGCTTTTTTATTTTAAAAATTTATTAGGAGAGATAGATGGAAAATAATAATAAAGAATTTTACGAATACTTTTATAATAGAAAATCAAATTCTACAACAAAAAGTTGCGCAGCTAAATGGGAATTTTTCTTGCTTAAAAGTATTTTAAAATATGCTAAAAAAGAAGATGTAAATAATATATTGGAAGTTGGATGCGGACAAGGAAATAAAACCGCTATTATATCCGATTACTTTAAACAAGCTAAAATTATAGGCATAGACCCTTCTTCTGCAGGTATAAGAAATGCAAGAGAAAATTATTCAAATTATAAAAATATAGAATTCGTAGAAGATGAACTTAATTCTTTTATAGAAAAAAGCGATATTAAGAAATTCGATTTAGTTGCAGCTTTGGAAATATTGGAGCATGTAGAGGATTGGGAGAGTTTATTAGAAGATATTATTAATGTTTCTAATAAATACATATTGTTATCTTTTCCTACTGGCAAAATGAGGGATTATGAAAAACATGTAGGACACTTAAGAAATTTCAAAAAAGGCGAAATAGAAAAATTTTTAAATATAAGAAACGTTAGAACGATAAAAACTTTTTATGCAGGTTTTCCTTTTTATACTCCGCTTGCAAGAGACTATGTAAATAAAAATTATAATAACTTTATGAAGAGTATAGAGCATGAATTTACAAAATCTCAAGAAATTTTTCATTATTTTATTTACTTAATTTTTAGATATTTTACTTTTCACAATATAGGCGACCAATTTAGCGGATTATTTATCAAAGATAATATTACTACAAACAGTAATGGGGGGGGGTAAATTATATAATAATATTAATAATTTTAGATAAAAGATTAGAAAGTTATAAAAATTTATATATATTTTATAAAAAATAATTCTTTATATTGACAAATGCATTATTTTTTATATACTTAATAATATAAATGTCTTTAAAGAAAAGGAGAATAACTATGGGATTTTTATTTATAGAACCTAACGACCCTAATGAAACTGCGCATATATTTCCAGCTTTTTACGAAATAGTAGAAGAAGAGATTTATGATTTCGTATATCATACATTTAATGATGAATTGTTAGGAAGTATTGATAATTTAGATGATGCAGGCTACACAATAAAACATGAAGAGTTGGGTAATATGATAGGTGAAAACGCCAATGTAGATTCATATGATAATGAAGCAATTTGTCATGGTGTCGGTGCTACTATTAATGATATAGGGAATGAATTTACTGAACATTATTGTCAAAATCAATCGGAAGCAAGAACATATGCAGCTAATAGACAAAACGCGGGACACAATATATGTGGAAATTGTGTAAGGCGATTATATAAAAACGATGACGATAATTAATTTATAATAATTAATATAGTTTGCTTAATTGAATTGAAATATATTATATTTTTAAGTAATAAGGAATAAATATGGTGGATATAATAAAAGAATTAAATTCGAGAGCTATTAATGAAAACTATAAAAAAGAACTTACGGAAAATGTTCAAAATATTTTTAAATTAGGCGTTATTTCGCCTACCCTTATAGATATTTTAAATAAAAAAAATGACGCTTTATTGGAAGAAATTGCAAAATTGAAATATAAAAATAAAGAATTAAAAAATAAAAACGAAGAATTGGAAAAACAATTAATATTATACAGAGAGATTTTTAGCTGTAAATATCCTATTAATATTGTGGCGTATATTATAAAGAAGAATTATCATTTGGATTTATCCGAAGAAACCATATTGGATATTTCTCAAAAAAATAATATGTTTGACGATGATAGATTTGCTTTGGCAATACCGCTTAGAAATAACGAATTGTCTGTTATTTACTCCCCTATAGGCGTAGTTAAAATAATAATATATTCAAAAAAACTTATAGAAGATAAAATATCATCTTTAATAAAAGAAAGCGATAGAGAACCTATGTCGATAGGTAAACGAATAAAAGAAATAGAAAAAGAGGTTTCCAAAAATGGAGATTATATATTTTCCACAAGCGGAAAAAAATAAGAATGAAATAATAGATAAAAATTATTATCATAGGCTAATTATAGAAGGTTTGGAAAAAGCGATATTAATCAATCCAAAAATAATCGTATCGGCATATAAATTTGCCGTAAAAGATAAGAAATATACGCTTTTATTTAGGAGTTGTCCTTCTAATAAAGAAAATTATTTAATAGCTTTATATTTTATAGTCGTTAATAATAATATTTATATAGTCGATGCTATACACGATAAATAATAATAAATTTATACGCTTGATATAATTAAAGAAATAGTTTATAATTAAATTAAAAATGAAGGAAGGAGGGCATAAATTATGTCAATAAGTGAAGAGGACAGAAGTATAGCGAGATTTCGTAAAAAAGGCTATATTCTTTCTAAAAATGATAAAATTGATTTGGCAAGAGTTTTAGAAGTTGAAGAAATTACTCAAAAAGTATTGATAAATGATGCGGAAGAAAGTTTAAAAAGTCTTCAAGACTTTAATGGGGCTAATAGTATAGAGCTAAAGCGTAAAATAAATAAGAATTCAGTAGAAACCTCTCTTAATATGAAAGGCGAAAATGGAACAGTTAACTTTAATAAAAAAGAATTTAATAATGGTTCTGTTATAGAAGAAAAATCTATTTTTAACAAGCCAGAGAGTATAGAAGAAAGAAGAGATATTTCAAAGGAACTAAAAGAAGATGGTTATACGCAACGAGAGAGAGCAAATATGATGGGTTGTTCTCAACCCACAATATCGAGAGACGATAAAGCAAATAAGAATAAAAGAAAAAGTTAATTATTTTATAATTAATAATTAAGGAAAAATTAATATGAGTTATTATAGAATGAAGCTAAAAAATATAATGAAATCGCTTATTGTAAGTAGTATTACTATAAACAGTAGGGGAAGTATTCTCATCCTAATAATAATCTAAACGAATATTTGATAATAATTATAAGCGTTCGGATGCAGAAATGCATTCGGACGCTTTTTTATTTTAAAAATTTATTAGGAGAGATAGATGGATAATTATAAAATATATAATAACAGATATGAAAGCCATACGGATAGCTATAATTATAGCGGAGGCATTAGGTGGGCGTTTAGTTTAATTAAAGACATTATCAAATATTGCGATAAAGCGAGCGTAAAAAATATTTTGGATGTCGGCTGCGGAAACGGAGTTAAATCTGTTTTACTTGCAAATTATTTTAGCAATGCAAAACTTTTGGGTATTGATTTTACGGACGAAGGAATTAAAAAGGCAAACGTTAATTATTCCAAAGTAAGCAATATTCATTTTGAGAAAGCGGATATTTTTGAAATGCAAGCCGAAAAATACGATATGGTTTCTTGTCTTGAAGTTTTGGAACATATTGAGGATTGGCAATCCGTATTAAAAAAGATATGCGATATTTCTAGTAAATATGTATTAATATCCGTTCCTACAGGAAGGATGCGAGATTATGAAAAATATGTCGGTCATTTAAGAAATTTTAAAAAAAGCGAAATAGAAAATTTTGTGGCGGATAAAGGATTTAAAAAGATAAAAACTTTTTACGCTGGTTTTCCATTTTATTCTCCTTTGGGTAGAGATTGGCTTAATAGAAATTGGAAAGGTTATGAAGAGGATATATCTGGCGTTTTTACTAAAAAGCAGAAAATCTTTCATACTATTGTTTATATCATTTTTAGGTATTTTTGTTTTAAGAATATCGGCGATAATTTCGTAGGTTTATTTGAAAAGCGTAATCAATAGACCATACTAATAATTCTTGTTTACTGTTGAAAATTATTTATTTTATTGTAAGATATAAGTAGTTTGATAAATAAATGGTATATTATATGACAAAAGAACAAATGGAAATAATAAATAAAGTTGTATGGTTTATTCCATTCAGAAAGAAAAGAGACGCTATTAGAAATTTTTTAATTTTATTAGCCGATAGATTTAATAATATAGATAATAGATTTAATAATATAGATAATAGATTTAATATAACTATCAATCAAAACCAAGATTTGCTAACTTATATGAGAAATGTAAATAATGTTACGGTTAATTATTTATTTTCTCTTAAAAAAGAATTAGCCGAACTTAAAGGAAATATTCAAGGGAAAAACAGAAAAGCTATTTACACCTGTATCACAAAAAGATACGATAATTTATTTGTTCATACTTATATAAACAACGATTGGGATTATATATGTTTTACGGACGATAAATATTTAATAGACGCTAAAATATATGGAAACTGGATAATCAAGCCACTATGTAATTATGATAGGGGGGGGGTAAATGCTGATAATACCAGAAAGTCAAGATGGCATAAACTTCACCCTCATGAAGTTTTGAAAGACTATGATTATAGTTTATGGATAGATGGAAATATTGATATTAAGACAAGCTATATATTTGAATGCGTTGATAAAGTTAGGAGTAAAAATATTGATATTTCCGCCCCGCCTCATTTCGAAAAAGATTGTATTTATAATGAAGCTGATACAATTATAGAAGTTAAACTTGACGATGAAAATATTGTAAAGGAACAAATGAAATTATATAGAGAAGAAGGTTTTCCAGAACATTACGGTCTTAATGAAACTAACATTATGTATAGAAATCATAAAAGCGATAAAGTTATTTCCATTATGGAAGAATGGTGGCAATTTATAGAAAATTAT
>NZ_SJDU01000210.1 GCF_005518285.1 Brachyspira catarrhinii
TTATATTTTTGTCAATAGTGATTAAAAAATATTTTTCAATTTTTATTTTTCTTATTTTTTATTTTTTAAGACAGTTTTTGTCATTAAAATATGTTATACTATATAGCGTATATTTATTTTTAAGGACTATTATATGGCAGAAACAAATAATCAAGATAATAAATCTGTAGAAATGTGCAGCATAAAAAAGTTAAAAGGATGTAATTTTGTTATACCTAGTTATCAAAGGGGGTATAGATGGGAAAAAAGAGAGGTAGAAGATTTACTTAATGATATTTATGAGTTTAAGCAAAGTAATAACGAAGGATTTTACTGTCTTCAGCCTCTTGTATTAAAAAAAATATCAGATAATGTATATGAAGTCATAGACGGACAGCAGAGATTAACTACTATTTATTTAATATTAAAATATTTAAAAACTCAAGAAATATTTAATATAATATATACTACTAGATTAAAAGATAAAAATGATGAACTAATTTCTATAAATGATTTATTTGAAGAAAATGAAAATATAATTAAAGAAAATAAAATAGATAATATAGATTTTGAATATATAAAAACTTCTTTTAATGTAATAACAAAATGGTTTACTGATGAAAAAGAAAAAGAAATAAGAGATATACTATTGGCAAATGAAACAGATAAAAAGAGTAGTGTACAATTTATATGGTATGAGCCTACTGATAATTCAAATCCTATAGAAATTTTTACAAGAATAAATATAGGAAAAATTCCTCTTACTAACTCAGAACTTATTAAAGCATTATTTTTACAGAAAGCTAATTTTAAATATGATGATAAAAAAGATAATGATAAAAAAGATAATGATAAAAAAGATAATGATAAATTTGATAAAGATTTATATGAACATACGCAAATAGAAATAGCAAGCGAATGGGATTATATAGAAAATACATTGCAGAATAATAGATTTTGGGGATTTATTAATAATGACATAAATCAAAAATATAATAGGATAGACTATATTTTTGAAATAGTTTCAGATAAAGAAATATCTGAAGAAGATAAAAAAGAAATTGGAGCGGATAAGTATAAAACTTTCAGATATTTTTATAAAAAATGGAAGAATAATGACGATAAGATGTCTTTTATGAAAGATACTTGGAAAGAAATAAGATACTGTTTTTATGCTATGAATAAATGGTATAATGATTTGACTTTCTATCATTATATTGGATTTCTAATACATTGTAATAATAAAAAAAATAATATTTTAAACTTGTATAATTTATATATAGAATGCTGCACAAAAGAAAAATTTAAAAAAGAATTAAAAGATAGAATAGAAGATATTATTATAGAATATAAAATAAATTATGAAGAAAATACAGGTTTTAATATTAACTATAATGATACTAAAAAGTATATTATAAGGAATTTTTTACTGCTTTACAATATAGAATATATGCTAAAAAATCAATTATCAAATTCTAAGTTTCCTTTCGATTTATTTAAAGGAACAACATGGGATATTGAACATATAGAATCTCAAACGCCGCAGTCTCCAGAAGAAAAAGAAAGATACATAGAAAATATATTAAATATAGAAAATATACATTATTATTACAATAATAAAGAATTATCTAATTTTGAATCAGAATTTGAAAATTATAAAAAAAATAAAAATAATAGTGAAGAAAATATAAATATTATATGGAATAAATTTATAAATATATTTTATAAAGATAATAATGAAGAAGATGATCCTGAAGATTTTAAAAATTCATTAGGAAATTTAACATTATTAGACAGTTCTACAAACAGAGGTTATATAAATTCTTTCTTTGTTATAAAAAGAAAAATTATATTGGAAAAAGATAAGAACTCATATTTTATACCTATAGGAACTAAAAATGTTTTTTTGAAATATTTTGATTATGATATATCAAAATCTACAGTACATAAATGGACAAAAACTGATGCCTCTAATTATGAAGAAGATATATATGAAACATTAAATGAATTTTTACCTAAACCTAATAAGGAGAATGAACAATGAATGATAAATTAAGCTTAATAGATTTTTTTAAAAAATATTCCAGAATAGAAATACCAAAGATACAAAGAGATTATGCTCAGGGCAGAGAAAATGAAAGTGAAGTGGCTAACAGATTTTTAGATAAAATATTTGAATGCTTAAAATACGGTACAAATTTAGAGTTAGACTTTATATATGGCTCTGTGGATAAAAATAATGTAGTTTATTTATTAGACGGACAGCAGAGAGTAACAACTTTATTCTTACTTTATTGGTATATAGCATTAAAGGAAGATAAATATAAAGAAATAGAATGTTTAAAAAATTTTACTTATTCTACTAGAGTATCATCAAGAGAGTTTTGCCAAAATATAATAGACATAGACAATGTAGAAAATATAAAACAATACTATGATGAAAAATCTAAAGATGATGATAAAGTAAAATTGTGTAATATAATAAAAGACTTTTATTGGTTTACAAATGAAAATGATCCTACTATAAAAGCTATGCTTAATATGATAGATAAAATAGAGGCAAAATATAAACTGTGTAATGAGAATTTATTTGATAAATTATCAAATATACGATTCTATTTTTTACCTTTAGAAGATTTCAAATTGACTGATGAAATTTATTTAAAAATGAATGCAAGGGGAAAACCATTAACAAGTTTTGAAAATTTTAAAGCATTATTGGAAGATTTTTTTAAAGATAAAATTGATAAAGGTATATTACAGCAATATAAAATAAAAATAGATACTTCTTGGGTTAATTTTATTTGGACATTAAATAAAGATTGTAAAAAAGTTGATGATTTATTTATGAAGCTATTTCGATTTATTTTTGAAATGCTTTATTATTCTCAAATAGAAATTGTTAAAGATACTAGCAAATTACAAATAGAAAAATCTAATTTAGAATTTTTTGAATTGTTTTTCAGTCATATAGGTGATGAAGGAAAAAAAGAAAAAGAATATTTAAATAAATTAAAAGAAAATTCTATAAAAAATGAAAAAGATCAACTAAACAAAAATATAAATTTTATTATTAATATATTTGATATACTTTCATCACTTGGAAAATGTAAATTGGAAACTTTATTTAATGACATATTTTATTATAATAATGAATCAGAAAACGATGAAGATAAATACAATAAAATTTGCACATTTGATAATAATTTAAATGTATTTAATAATGATAATAATTTATTTGAATTTTTTAAAAATATAGAAAAACGTATTTTAATATTTTCTGTATTCAAAATACTTAATTATGAATACTTAAAAAATAAGGAAAATATAATAGATAATATAAAAAATACGTACTTTAATAAACTAAGACTCATAAGAAATTTATTATATAATACAAATAACTTACAAAATAATAATATATATTATCAAATGAAGCTAATTGATAGAATCATTAAAGAAGATGAAATTACGGTTATGGAATATCAGATATCTGATAAAGAAAAAAGAATAGAAAATACTTTATTTACAAATGATTTGGTAAAGTCTGAAAAAATAAAATTAGATATATTAAAAAGCTGTGATGAAAAGATTAGAAAAAGAATTTACGCTTGTGAGAATAATGTATTTTTACAAGGTAATATTGATTTCTTATTAGACAATATAGGTAATGAAAATATAGTTAATGTAGTAAATTATATTTTTACTAAAAATGGCTTTAATAATGAAAATGGAAATTATTTAATACATAGAGCTATATTAGTATTTATTGATAAAGGTGAAATAGAAAGTTTTAAACCTTATAATTCTACAACTATATATATATTTAGAAATAATAAAGATAATGATAATAAAAAATTATTGATAAAATATCCAAATAAATTAAAAGAGTTTATAAATACTATATTTAATGATAAAGTAAATGAAACTATATCGGATAAATGCAGGAATATAATAGATAATTATAAAGATGATAGCCATTGGAAATATTTGATAATAAAAGATGCTAAAGATGCAAATGACAATGATGTAAATTTATACAATAAAGAATATTCATATTCAGGTGAAGTAAAAAAACATCCATATAGCGGTTATTATTTATATTATCAGTCTAGAAATAGTACTCATTGGGATATACCATTATCAACTAAAGTGCA
>NZ_SJDU01000211.1 GCF_005518285.1 Brachyspira catarrhinii
CTCTTGAAGATAAATATCTCGAAGTCGAAGATAGAAATTATATATTTCCAAGTTCGGTTTCGGATAAAAGCGTAGCATGGATGATTGACGAATTGGATTATACGATTAATACTCTTATAAACACCAATTCGCAACCTAAAATGGCGCTTTATAAAACTTTAAGTAATATTTATATATGGCTAAATAATTTAAATTAAAAACAGGAGTTAAAAAGCATGAAGAAAATATTTCTTGTATTAACTGTAACGGTTTTGGCATTAAGTTCTCTATACGCTCAAGACGATGCCAATACCAACGAACAAACGGAAAATGAGCAATCTAGCGAAGAAGAAACTATGGATACGGTCGAAGGCATTTCCGCATTCTCTCCGTCTTTTGCGGATTTGAGAAATACGGACGACCAAGCCCTCGATAAAAGTTATAATCTTCTTCAAACAAATTTGTCTATAATAAAAGACGATTATTTATTCAGAATATTATACAAGGCAAATAAAATATTGGAAAATTATACCAATGTAACATTTACGGATACCAACGAAATGTTTTATAACGCCGTGTATTATTACGATTTGGTTGCAAGACCTATAGCGAACGATAATAATGTCGATTTGGCTCTTAGAGAAGTTTATAAATGTTTTAGATTATATGACGAAGTAAAACCGATATACGAAATATTGGGAAAAACAAACGAACTCGTTCAATCCGACTACGAATTAAATTTGTATGCGGGAATTCTAAATCTATTTAAAGGCTCTCATCATTATTACGCCGTAAGTAGAGACCATTTGACAAAAGCCGTTGAAAATATAAACAATAGCGGCTCCGAAGAAGATAATACGACTAATTTAATTATGCTCAACACTTATTTGGCGGGAGTTAATTATAAACTTGCCACAGAAAATCAATATAGCGATGTTAGAAAGGTTTATTATCTAAACGAGATGTTTAATAATTTATGGGATTTGACAACTTTGAAAACGGAAGACGAAACGATAAGAGACGCCAAATATAAACTTCTTATAACAAAATACCATAAAATATTATATACGACTTCCGACCGATTTAGAGCCGTTTATTCCAAATATTACGATGAATTGGGCTTCACTTACGGAGATACGGAAGAAGAAATAATGGGAAGAGATGTTATGCCCGTTTATAAAGACGAAGAAAATTCGGAAGGAGATAGTTCGGGAGAATCTTCTTCGGATACGGCTAATTGATAGAGTTTTTTGGTTCATATAGAATTTTCCTTTAAAAGATTTAAGGCATGCCGATTAATTTTGGTATGCCTTAAATTGTAATTAGTAATATTTATCAATAAGTTAAAAATATTATTTAATAAATACTTGACATAAATTTAAAATAGTTTAAACTTGGAATATAAAAAATAAAAATTCATTAATTATGAAGGAGATTAAAATATGTTTGAATTAATTAAACTACCTTACGGAAAAGAAGATTTAGCGCCTTATATGTCTTCCAATACTTTGGATTTTCACCACGGAAAACATTTAAACGCCTATGTTACCGCCGTTAATGATTTCGTTTCAAAAGACAAATCTTTGGAAGGAAAAAGCATAGAGGACTTGATACTTCTTTCTCATAATAATCCCGATAAACAAGGATTATTCAATAACGCTGGACAGGTTTACAACCATGAAGAGTTTTTTAAAGTTTTGAAAAAATCCGAAAAACCGAGCGTCCCATCGGAATTGGAATCAAAAATAAAATCCGATTTCGGCTCTTTTGACGCTTTCAAAGAAGCTTTCACTACCGCTGGAAAAACTCAATTCGGTTCTGGATGGGCTTGGCTTGTTTTAGCTAACGGAAAATTGGAAGTTAGAAAATATCCTAACGCTATGAATCCCGTTGCCGATAAAGTTCACGGTTTGCTTACTTGCGATGTATGGGAACATGCTTATTATTTGGATTATCAAAACAGACGCCCAGATTTTCTAAATACTTTTATCGACCATTTGGTAAATTGGGAATATGTTGCCGAAAAATTGAAAAATGCAAAATAAGTAAAAATAAATAAGATAATAAATATTTTTTAACGGTTTAATATTTATTAGAGTTTATTAAAAATCATAAAATAAAATTAAGGAGAAATTAAATGAAGGACTTAAAAGGAACAAAAACGGAAAAGAATTTAAATGACGCTTTCGCTGGCGAATCTATGGCAAGAAACAAATACACCTATTTCGCAAGCGTTGCAAGAAACGAAGGATACGAACAAATAGCCGCAATATTCCTCGAAACTGCGGAAAACGAAAGAGAACATGCAAAAATCCATTTCAAATATCTTAACGGAATAGGCGACACTTTGGCTAATTTGCAATCCGCTTGGGAAGGAGAAAATTACGAATACGAAACTATGTATCCTCAAATGGCTAAAGACGCAACCGAAGAAGGCTTTGACGATGTGGCTCGCTCTATGAAATTAATCGGCGATGTCGAAAAAGAACATAGAGAAAGATACGCAAAATTGAGAGAAGCGGTTAAAAACGGAACGGTTTTCAAAAGAAATACCAAAGTTCAATGGAAATGTAGGAATTGCGGTTATATATTCGAAGGAGAATCCGCTCCAGAAGTTTGTCCAGCTTGTAAACATGCGAAAAAATTCTTCGAAGTTAGAGTTGAAAATTATTGATTAAAATGATATAATAATTATAAAATTTTTACTCATAAATAATCACATACCAAAAAGGAGACTTGAAAAAGTCTCCTTTGATTTTTTAAACTTTTATTTTTTTATTATAATTTATAATTATAACGAAATCTATTAATAAAACATATTAGGATTTTTAAAATCTTCTTTTAAAGTATTCAAAACTTCCTCATCGTCTTCTTCCGATATTTTTAATTCGTCTTCGAGAGTTTTTAATTGATAATCAATCTCTCTTTCAATATTAAATTTATCGTCTTTAAGAAGATTCTTTTTGGTTTCTTCCTCTTCTTTTTCCGTGTCTCTATGCGTAATAAAATTCATAAGCAAAGTGTTGAATACGGTAAAATTGGTGTTTAATCTATTTGTCACATCGTAGAATTTATCTCTATTTTCGATAATTTGAGTGGAAAGAGAGTTTAAAGAACTAATCGAATCGTTTACCTCGTTTACATCCATACTTTTAGCTTCCACTATGGTAACGACTTCTCTATTTATTTGGTCTAATAAAGTAATTTGACTGTCGACCTCATCGCCGCTCGTAATCTGTTCTTTTACGCTGTCTTTAACGCCCAAAGAAGTGTCGTTCAATTTTGTAATCGTTTCGAGTATGTCTTTACCGCCAATTTCAAGTTCGCTGTTTGCAATATTTATTTCCGAAACCAATCTCGATGCGTTTTCCGAAATGTTTAATATATTGTTCAAAGTTTTACCGCTATTGTTTGCAAGGTCTACGCTCTCTTCGACTCTTTTCGTAACTCCTCTAATGATAGCCGTTATAGATTTTGCATTTTCGGTCGTATGTTCGGCTAAAGACCTAATTTCATCGGCGATAACCGAAAATCCTCTTCCAGCTTCTCCCGCATGCGAGGCTTCGATAGCCGCGTTCATAGCCAAAAGGTTGGCTTGTTCGGCGATATTTTGAATGATATTAATAATGTTTTTTATCTGTTCGTTGCTCGATTCCACATTTCTAATGGATTCTATCACATCTTCGACTATTTCCGCTCCGCCTTCGGCTTCGATAAGCAGCCTTTTAAATAAAGCGTCCGCATTATTCGTGTTTTTCGCAATACTGCTTATATTTGAAATCATCTCTTCTACGGATGCGGAAGTTTGCTCTACCGAAGAAAATTGACGCTCGATATTGTCGTTAATTCTATAAACCGTTTGCAATAAACCCTCGACCGCAAGAGACGCGGACGAAAACGCGGTTCTCTGTTGCTCGGTAGAACCCGTAATATTTCTTATCGAATCGATTATCGTCTCTATGCTTCCTATACTTTTTTTAATGCTTTCCGTTTGAAAATTAACGCTGTCGGAGTTTTCCGCCATTATTTTTTCAATATTGTTTATATCGTTGGTTAAATTTTCGCTTTTCGATTTTAAATTATCTATAATAAGTTCGAGGTCGTTTATAAATAAATTGAAGTTATAAACCAAAAGCCCGAT
>NZ_SJDU01000212.1 GCF_005518285.1 Brachyspira catarrhinii
TATAGAGTATATAGAATCGTCTTTTATTAGGCGGTTCTATATATGTTTTTTATCCGTTATATATTATAATTTAAGCATGCATATAATTTCTGGTTATAAAAAAAATAAAAAAATAATCGCTCCAAAAAGAGATTTCCGCCCCACTCAAAGCAAAGTGCGAGAGGCTTTATTTAATATAATTGAAGTTAAAGACAAAATATTTTTAGATTTATGTTCGGGAAGCGGAGCGATTGGTTTCGAGGCTTTAAGCAGAGGAGCAAAATATTGCGTTTTTGCGGAAATAGACAGAGAGGCTATTCAAAATATATTTATAAACGCGAAAAATATATTTGAAAACGAAAATGAAAAATATAAAATAAAAAGAATCGCAGCCGAAGATTATGCTAAAAGAACTAATGAAAAATTCGATATAATTTATTTCGACCCGCCTTATAATTCAAAAATTTACGAAACGGTAATATCGCTTATAATCGAAAGAAATTTATTAAACGAAAACGGATATTTAATCGTTGAATCGAGCTATAAATATTATAAAAAATTTTTGGAAAATTATAAATATAATTTGAAATACGAGATAAAAATTTACGGAGAAAATGTTTTGATAATATTTAAAAATATTAATTGATATTATATTAAAATAATGATATACTAAAATTATGAAAGAAAAAATAATTTGTTTATCTTTTATTTTATTTGTATTTTTATTTGGAATTGCAATTAAACTTTTTCAGATTAATTTAAACTCCGAAGAAAAATATATTAATATTACCGTTCGAGGAGCGGTTATAAGCGGCGGAGTTTATATTTGCAAATACGGAATTTCCGTTGCGGAAGTTTTGGAGATTGCAGGCGGAATGAGAGAGAGCGGATATTTGCCTGAAGGATTCGATTATAATACGCCGATAACCGAAGATATTATAATAAATATACCGAATAGATATTCTATTATAAGAAAAAATTTTGAAGAGAAGTGATTATGAAAAAAGATTTTATAAGCGTTTTTAATAATGATACTTCGATAGACGAATATCAACTCGACAATCTGCTCGATAAAAATATCGAAATAAAAGAAAACGAATTTCCAACGATTTTAGTCGATAAAGAAGATGACACAAGTAAATATATAAATATAAATAATAATTCTAATATAAATTTAAATGAAAAGATTGAAGATAATATTATTAATACAATCGAAACTAACGAAATCAACGAAACGGAAAATATAACGAATGAAAACGATTTAAGCGATGCATATACCGAAGAAGAAAATAATTTATATAACGATACTGAAAACAATATAAGTTTAACCGAAGACGATTTAACCGATATTGAGGATGTGGAAGAATTTAATTTGGAAGACGCCGTTTTTGGAAGTAGCGACAATGATATTTATAAAAATAATTCCGAAAAATTTAATATAAATATAAACGATATTGACAATGTGGGCGATATGAAAGAAATAGATTTAATGGAAGAAGATAATTTAAAGAAAGAGAATGAAATTTTAGACTACGAAGATAAAGAGGTTGTCGTGCCTTCAGTCGATAATGCGGATTATATAGACGAAAGCGATTATATTAACGACATAAATTCGGATAGCGAAATAGTGGAAATGTCGGGAAACGAATTGGATTTGCTTACAAAAGATAAAGATATAAACGAAGATAAAGAAAATATTTTGGAAGCGTTGGGAAATAATATGAGAAAAGATAACTTTTTATTGGAAGAACAAACTATAGAAAATAATAATGCGGAAGATAATTTTGCGAGTGCAGACTCTCAAATAAATAAAGAAGAGGAAGAGCAAAAAAGAACCGAATACTATATAAATAAATTCAAAAAAATGTATGAGGATTATATAAAATCTCTACAAGAAAAAAAAGAGGAAGAAAAAAATAAAGAGTCGAAGATTAAAAAAGAAGCGGAAGAAAAATTAAATAATGGAGACATAATAGAGGATATAAGCGAAGATATAAAAGAAGAGGAAAAAACAGAAGATTATATAACCAAATTCAAAAAGATGCATGAAGATTATATAAAGTCTCTACAAGAAAAAGAGGAAGAAAAAAATAAAGTTAATGACGAGGTTTCGGATAATTCCAATATAACGGACGAATTAAGCGCCGAAGAAGAAAAAATGTATAGAGATTATTTGGGAGAGGACGCTTATTTAATCGAAGACGAAGAGAGCGAAGAGATTAACTCCGAATATACGCCTTTGGAAATCGCTAAAAACGAATTAAAAAAAAAAGAAGAGGCTTTGAGCAAACTTGAAATTATAGGAGAATTGAGCGCCGAAGAAGAGAGTATTTTTGACGATATACTTCGGCAAAATAAAAATAAATATTACGAAGACGATATAAACAACGCCGATATAATATTAAAAGAACTTAATTTGGACGAGATTAAAGAGATTAACGAAGACGATTTTAATATATTGGAAAATTTTATATTGGGGAAAGAACCCGAAGATGGAATCGAGCTTATATCTATTAAAGAGGATAAAGATAAAAAAAATAACGATAATAACGTCAATCGGTTAATATCTATGGGAGATTTTGATTCTATAGATATTGACGAGCTTTCAAAAGAAAAGGAGTATATAATGCCTAAAGAAAAAGAACTATACGAAACCGAAAAAGAAAATGTGGATTTAAATGCCAAAGTCGAAGAAGAGTTTAGTTTGAATAACGATGACTCGGTTTTAATAAACGAAAAAGTCGATAAAAACGAAGACAATAAAGACGATTTTGACGGCGAGATAACACAGTTGGATTTGGACCTTGCGGAAAAATTGTTTGAAAGGGAAGACACAAAAAATAGCGTAGACTACGGACCTAAACATGATTTGCTTTTATCCGAAAACGATATAAATAAATTTAGAAAATTATTTTCATACTTTAAAAATATAGTTGAAAAATTACCGAAAGAACATTTAAATGAATTTTCTAAAACGGAATTCTACGATATTTATTCCAATCTTTTTAGAAAGTTCGGAGAATAATTTATTAACTTCTATCTTTTAATAGAATTATATCCTCTCCTTCCAATTCTTTTACTCGGACGGATACATACTGCTCTTTAGGAACATTCAAAGCCAAGCCCACATAATTTGCCGAAATTGGGAGCTCTCTTCCGAACCTGTCCATCAAAACGAGAAGCGACACTCTTTGCGGGCGTCCGTATTCGAATAAAGCGTTCAAAGCCGCTCTTATAGTTCTTCCCGTATAAAGAACGTCGTCCACCAATAATACGCTTTTTCCCGTTATATCGAACGGAATATCGGTTTCTTTTATTTCTGGAAATTCTGAAAGAGTCGATAAATCGTCTCTGTATAAATTAATGTCTATCGCTCCGATTGGCAAATCTATATTAACTTTTTCCTCTATAAGTTTTTTTAATCTTATACCTAAATAATCTCCTCTTCGCCTGATTCCAACAATCGCCAATTTGTCGATATTTTCTTTTTCTATTACTTCGGCGGCAAGTCTTGGAAGGACTTTCTCATATTCTTCTGATTTTAATAAAATTCTCATCGAATGTCTCCTTAAAAAAATTTATTTATTTTAGATTATAATATTAACTATAAAAAATCAATATAAATATATTATTAGTTTATATATCAGTTTGAGATTATGGAAAAAATAATCGGATATAGTATAATATTCAAATATTTATAGGAATTTAGAATTTTTAAAAAATAAGGAGTAATTTTGTGAAAATTTACGATTTAAGAACGGACACAATCACAAAACCGAGCGAAGAAATGCGTAAAGCGATATACGAAGCCGAGTGCGGAGACGATGTCTATATGGAAGACCCTACTGTAAATAAACTTGAGGAAATGTCGGCGGAAATTACGGGAAAAGAAAAATCAATATTCGTTGCGAGCGGAACTATGGGAAATTTAATCCCTATGTTAATATTAGGCTCTAAAACAAATCAGATGCTTTTGGAAGAAGAATCTCATATTATGCATTATGAACTCGGCGGAGCTTCTTCGCTTGCTGGAATAATGCCATTAACCGTTAAGGCAGAGAGAGGAATTTTAACAAAAAATATAATAGAAAATTATTTTAAAGAACAGCCTTATTATATGACTAAAATTAATATAGT
>NZ_SJDU01000213.1 GCF_005518285.1 Brachyspira catarrhinii
CCTTCCAAAGTTTTTATTTTTACTTTTCCGTCTTCTTCCAAAACGGTATAAGGCATTCTCGAGCGCTCTTCCGTCACTTCGTTATAAGTGTTTCCCATAAAACGCTTTATTGAAAATATAGTGTTTTCTGGGTTCGTTACCATTTGGTTTTTAGCGGGTTGTCCCACCAAAATCTCGCCTTTATTCGTAAAAGCTACAATCGAAGGAGTAGTTCTGTTTCCTTCGCTATTCGTTATAACTACGGGTTTTCCGCCTTCCATTACGGATACGCATGAATTCGTAGTTCCCAAATCTATTCCTATTATTTTACTCATTGTATTATCTCCTTAATTAATCAAAATTTTTTTTAATATATTTCGTTCTAATTCTAATCTTTAGTCAGAACGCTTACAATATATTCCGTGTGACCGTTTCCCAAATGAGAAGTATTAAGGTCCACATTTATTACTTCCCTATTCTCGATATGCTTATTAATCTTATCCGTTAAATCTTGTAAAACGGTATTAATATGCTGTCTGTCCGCCGCTTTCGGCTCGTAATAAGCTCTAAAAAGTTGAATATGCGCCATAAAAATCTCCTGTTTTTAATTTATTTTTTATTTAATTTATTATTTTAATTTTTTTACAATTCTAATTTTATTCTTTCGCTTTCGGTTTTCCAACTATAACTTTAGCCGTTCGCAAAAGCTCATCGTTTAATTTATATCCTTTAGCGTAAACTTCCACAATTTTTTCATGCTCGCAGTCGGGAATTTCAACCATAGTCAAAGCCTCATGCAAATTAGGATTAAATTCTTCTCCCAAACATTCGATTTCTTCCACTCCGTTATCATGAATAAAATCTATAAACTGTTTATGTATCAATTCTATTCCTTTGTAATATTCGCTGTTTTGAATATCGTTATTATTTTCTCCCGCTTTTATCGCCCTCTCGAAATTATCCATGAAGTTCAAAAGAGACAATAACAAATCTTTATTCGCTCTCTTTATAGTGTCGATTTTTTCTTTCGCCGCTCGCTTTCTAATATTTTCCATTTCCGCCATAGCTCGCATATATTTATCTTTCAAATCTGCGTTTTGATTTTCAAGTTCTTCAATTTTTTTATTCAATTCGTTTTCTTTATCGTTTTTATTTTCTTCGTTATAGTTTTCTTTATTATTTTTTAATTCTTCTTCGGTTTCAATATTTTCATCCGTTTTATTAGCTTCGTTTATTTCTTGCAATTCTTCGCTATTTTCCATTTTTGATTCTTCCATTTAATTGCACATCTCCTTTCAAATCATTATTTATTTATATTTTTAATTTTATCAATTTTTTCTTAAAATCTTTACGATATATTAATATGCAATAAATATGCCAATTATTCCAATTAATATTTAAGAAAAATGAAGTATTTTTAATTAATTTTATCGAAATTTATAATAAATCATAGAATTAGTAAACATAATAAATATAAATTGTATTATTATTAAACTTCAAAATATATGCACTATGTATTATTTTAATACATAGCCTTTAACTATGATTAAAACTTGATATTATTTGGTCTATTTCCAGCGACAAATGGGAATTAGATTTCAATTCTTCTCTGATTTTATCTCTTCCATGAATTACGGAAGCATGGTCTCTATTAAAATCCAAACCTATTTCGGTGACGGATTTTTTTGAATATTCGCATGCCAAATACATTGCGACATGTCTCGCTTTAGATATAAATTTAGTTCTGTCTTTGCTGTCGAGTAAAGAAATTTCAATTCCGTAATAATCCGAAACTCGTTTTTTAATTTCTCTAACCGTCGCGTTTTGTAATTTTGGTTTGCTCGTAAAATAATCTTTAAAAATATTCATCTCATCGCATTGACTGACATTCGGAGTAATTTTCATTATATCTCTAACCGACAAATAACTTTTTATAGCTCCTTCGATTTTTCTCACATCGGTTGTAATATTTTCCGCCATATATTTCATAATCTCTTTGTCAATGGAAGTATTCAAATCTTTAACTTTTCTCTCGATAATTGCAAGCCGCGTTTCGTATTGCGGAGGTTCTATCTGCCAAATCAAACTTTGCTCGAATCTATTTTTTAATCTCGCTTCGATATTTCTCAATTCTTTTGGAGGCTTGTCGCTTACGAATACCATCTGTTTTCCCGCGTTATACAAAACCTGAAAAATTTCAAAAAGTTCCTTTGAAGTTTCTTGAGCGCTTTCAAGAAGTTGTAAATCGTCAAGCAAAAACATATCGAGAGATTTATACTTTCTTTTGAAAATATCGGGCTTTTTAATTTGAAGTCCATGAATATATTCGTCTCTGAAACCGCTTCCTTCTATATAAAGAATTTTCGCGTTTTTGTTTATTTCCAAATAATTATTTCCAATAGCCTGAAGTATATGAGTTTTACCAATTCCAACGCTTCCGTAAATATATAGCGGATTATATTCCGTTCCAGGTTTTGACGAAACCAATTTTGCGAGTTCAAAAATATGTCTGTTGTTATTGCCGTAAATAAAATTATCGAATCTAAATTCTTTCTTCAAATTTGTTAAATTATATTTATCAATTTTTTTTTCAGAATTAACATTATTAATCGTATTTTCTCTTATATCTTCTTTAATTTCTTTTTTAATATTATTTTCTTTAATAAAATCCGCGTCCACTACAATTTTAATATCAATATCGTTTTCGCATTTTTCTTTAAAAAAATCTTCAATTCTTTTAAGAAAATCTTTTTTGATATGAGTGGCGGCAAAATCGCCCGAACAAACTATAGTCGGATTGTTATTTTCATCGATTATAAAAGCGGAACTTTCAAGCAAAGTAATCGCGTTATATTCTTCTTTTTTTTCTAAAATTTCTAAAAATTCATTCCAATAATTTTTAAGTCTCTCCATTTATTAAAACCCGATATTTTTTAATTATTTAGTAATTTGAATAATTTATAATCTATTAAATGAAATATTGTTTTTATTATATATTAAAAATCTAAAATATCAATAACGCATATAACAAATTAAAAATTATTTGCAAATATCTACAAACATAGAAAATATATTTTGCATTTTTTCGTCTTTTTCCGTCATACATTCGGGATGCCATTGAACGCCCAATATAAATCTGTCTTTTTTCTTATATTCTATCGATTCTATTATTCCATCATTTGCCGTAGATGTGATTTTAAAATCTTTGGAAAGTTTATCTATAGCCTGATGATGAAAACTGTTTACTTCGGCGCTTTTTCCAAAAATATCGAAAATTACGGAATCTTTTTTTATTTTAATTTTATGAGTGGCAACATCTCTCGGAGCGGTTTGAGAATGAAGAATTTTCGTATTTTTTTGCGAATTAATATCTTGTATCAAAGTTCCTCCGAAAAAAACATTAATAAGCTGTATTCCTCTGCAAATTCCAAATATAGGTTTATTTTTTTCAAAAGAATGTTTCATAATCAAAAAATCGAAATCGTCTCTCTCTTTTGATATTTCGCCGATTTTAAGGTTTGGCTCTTCGTTAAATTTAAATGGATGAATATCGACTCCGCCCGTCATTATAACGCCACCGACATTTTCAATCATTTTTTTTATTATATTTTCGTCTTCGCATATTGGCATTACAAAAGGAATTCCGCCCGCCCGAACGACAGAGTCAACATAAGTTCGATTTACGAAAGCCTTTTCAATAGAACCTTCCGACAAAATGCTTCCAGATATTCCAATTATATTCATTTTAAATTCCAAATTATTATTATTTTTTCATTATTTTTATGAATGATTTTACACACAAAAAATATATTTTACAAGT
Organism: Brachyspira catarrhinii; assembly: GCF_005518285.1. Classification (GTDB taxonomy): domain Bacteria; phylum Spirochaetota; class Brachyspiria; order Brachyspirales; family Brachyspiraceae; genus Brachyspira; species Brachyspira catarrhinii. The sequence goes on from NZ_SJDU01000213.1 coordinate 3,800, forward strand.
TTAATTTATAGATCTTATGATTTATAGGTATTGACATTTTTTATCAAATATGCTATAATTTTACTAAATTGATAGAATTATTAAAAACTAAAAAAAGAGAGTTTGAAAAATGAGCGGATATAAATTCTACAATACAATACAATACAATACAATACAATACAATACAATACAAGCCATTATTATATAATTGGCTATTTTTTCATTGCAAAATTAAAAAATTATTTCGGACATTTAAACGCTACTTTTGGCGTAAATTATTACTAACTATTGAGGAGATAACTCTATGAAATCTAAAAGTAAAAATTT
>NZ_SJDU01000214.1 GCF_005518285.1 Brachyspira catarrhinii
ATTTTTTAAGGAATTTTTATTATGAATGATAACATAACAATAGATATCATAAATTCAAATTATGATAATTACTTTAAAATATCTTTGAATAATTTTTTATATAATGCAGGAGTAATAGGATTTATAGAAGTCCTAAATATAGCAGAAATAAATTATTTAATTGACGGAAAAGATTTATATGTTGAGAAATCATGTCTTACAAAGGATAATTTAGCACAATCATATATATATGCTATTTGTGATAAGTTTAAAGAAGATACTTTCTATACAAAAATAAAAAAAAGCGAAAAAGAATATGAGAAAGAATTAAATGTAATTGCAAAACAATTTGATAAAAAATCAGAAGAAAATAGTGATATAAAGGGAGGTAAATATAGACAAGCTATAAAAAAAATAGGTTTAATTAAAAATTATGATTATGAAAGTGAATTAATAAAATTATCTAATGATGAGAGAAAAGAAAAAATAAAAGAACTATTAGAAAATTTTGATGATGTTTCAAGATCTATTTTAGATTTTAATAGTGTTACTGGTAAAATAACTCCATTTTGGGGACAATTCGCCTTTTTAGATTATGCCAATACTTCAGAGTACCCACTATCTTTTATAATAGAAAAATATTTTACCTATCCTATAAAAAATATAGCCAAAAATAAAAACAATGAAACAATAAAAGATTTTTGTTTTTCATGTCAAAATCCAATTTATGAAGATTATGCGTATGAAACATTGGGACAAAAAAGTAAAAAAGAGGATAATAATAAAAAAGTAAAAACAAAATATTATAATACTTCTTTTGTAAAATCTCTAACTCAAGATTTAGAAGGTAAAAGTTCTCATTTTTGGAATCATAATCCTGATGTTATTATATGTCCTATTTGTGCATTCATATATGCTTGTATGCCTATAGGATTTACAAATATAAAAAATGATTTTATTTTTATAAATAATAGCGAGAGCATAAAAACGTTATTAAATGAAAATAAAAATTATAAAAATAAATTAGATTTATTAAATCAAGATAATATAAATTATTTTCAAGCATATATCGAAACCAAAATACAAAAAAATGAAAAAGAAATTGAAGGAATAGAATTCATAATAAATCAATTTGATGTAAATAAAAAAGAAAATAAATATATAATAAAAAATATTGATAAAACAACATTGTCAGTTTTAAGTGCATCTAAAAATTATTTAAATATAATATATGCAATCAATATATCATGCAAACTTGATAATAAAACTTCTTTAGATATATTTACTGAATGTATTGATAATATTTTTAGGAATATAAATCAATACAATCTAATACATAAAATATTTATAACAAAATATCCTGATAGTGTAAAAAAAGAAAAAATACCAGAATTAATGTATTACATAACATTGATACAAATAACAAAAAATTATATTTTCAAAGAAAAAGGAGGAGAAAATATGCAAATTGACAGAATAAAGCAAGGAGAGGAAGCCTGCAATGAAGGCGGTAAATTAAGATGGTATATTTCTCAAAATATAGAAGCCAAAGGAGAAGAACTTAATAACAGAATAAAAGGAATTAGTTTTAAATTAGCAAATGCAATACAAACTTGTAATTTTAATTTATTCAGAGATGTTTTATTTCATACTTATATTGCACTTGGAAAAAATATACCAACAATATTTATGGATATGAGAGAAAGCAATAATACTTTTAAAGATTTAGGCTATTCATATTTAGCTGGTCTTAATGGTGCTTATAGAAATAAAAATGAAAATCAAACTAATGATGAAGAAGGAGAATAATTATGACAAATAAAGGATTAACTATTAGTATAATATGTGAAGGAGAAAGTGCAAACTACGGAGAAGGATATGGTAATATATCCACAGTAAAAAGAATAAATAGAGCAGATGGATATTCTTATAGTTATATATCAAGACAGGCATTAATATATAGTTTAAAAGAAAATTTAGACTGGATTAAAACAAATATAGAAGTACAAGGAAAAGTAGCTCAATACTCTTGGGATAGTAATATAGAAGAATACAAAGAAATAGATTTATTCGGATATATGAAAACTAAACCAAAAGGTGTAAAGGCTAAAAAGGAAGAAAACCAAAAGGATGAAAGTAAAAGTGAAAAAGGACAAACAAAAATAAGAGCTGCTGCTGCAAGATTCAGTAATGCTATATCATTAGAGGCTTATACAGGAGATATGGATTTTGGAACAAACTTGTCATTAGCAAACAGAGTTAAAGGAGAAGAAAAAGGACTTCTTCCATACAACTCTGAAATACATAAATCTTATTATACATATACTGTAACTGTTGATTTAGATAAGATTGGAGAAGATGATAATGATGGCATAAATTTAGAAAGTGATAAGAAAAAAGAAAGAGTTATTGAATTATTGAAAGGTATTGAGTTTTTGCATCGAGATATTAAAGGAAGAGTTGAAAATTTAAATCCTATATTTGCAATAGGCGGAGTTTATGATATAAAAAATCCTTTCTTTGAAAACAGATTGGAATTAGAAGAATATAAAACATTAAAAATATCAACAATAAAAAATGTATTAAAATCTATAGATAGACTAAACAATCAATATGGTAATGGAGAAAAAGAAAATAATAAAACTTATATAGGATGCATATTGGGAAAATTCACAAATGGAGACGAAATAAAAAAAGAATTAGGTACTATTGAAATATCTGATTTCTTTGAAAAAATATCTGATGAGGTAGAAAAATACTATGAAGGTAATAAAAATTAAATGTTATCAAAATATGGTTAATTATAAAAGATTAGGATTTAATGAGATATGGCAGTCTTTTCCTTTGCCTCCATATTCTTCTATTATAGGTATGATACATAAAGCATGCGGATTTACCGAATATAAAGAAATGTTTATAAGTGTACAAGGGGAAAGTGCCAATTCTCATTATGGACTGTTTACTAAATACAGTTTTGCTAAAGGAGAAACTAAATTTAATAAAGATTCTTTTAAAGGTATTGGAAATGCAGAACTTTTAATTGACGTTCAATTAATAATACATGTATATACAAAAGATGAAGAGTTATTTAATTTTATATATGATAAATTAAATAAGCCAGATGATTATCTTGCTCTTGGAAGACATGAGGATATTTTAAGAATAGACAGTGTTGATATAGTTGATGTAAAAAAAACTAAAAAAATAGATTTAGAATACAGTGCATATATTCCTATTAAGTATTTAAAATATAAAGTTAATACATCATATCATGGAACAACATATATTATAAATAAACAATTTTTTATAGAAGAGAAAAATGGCATAAAAATTAGAAAGTGGGATAAAGAAAACGGAAAAATAAATGTAAAATATATGCGTCCATCAGAAACAAGAATAGAAGTAGATGATAATATATTTGGAATATTTGTAGAAGATGATGATAATGAATTAGGAGTATTTTTGGCATAATGGATTATATAGCTAAATCATATAATAAAGGCAGTCATATTGAAACTATAGAAGATCATACTGAAAAACTTATTATTTTATTCAATAACTTTAAAAATTATATAGAAAAATATTGCAAATATTATAATGATAAAACAATATTTAATAAAAAAGAGTTAGACCTAATTTATATTGCATGTAAACTGCATGATTTAGGTAAAATGAATTATAAATTTCAAAAAAATATAAACAAAAATTTTAAAGAAAATAAAGAAATAGATAAACTATATAATGAATTAGATATAAAAAATATACCTCATGGAGCATTAAGCTGTACTTTCATTAATACAGAAGAATTAAAAGAAAAATATAATTTTGACGATGAGGATATACAAATTTTGGCTTCTTCTATTTTTAATCATCATAATAGAAAAATGCTTGATAATAAAAAAAATATAATTGAATCTAAAAGATTAAAAAAAATTATTGAAAAAGATTTGAAATATAATTTAGAAATTTATAATGAACTTTATAATAAAAATCTTTTTTGTGCATATGATGGAATAGAAGAAAATCTGATTTATTATTATAAAGACAATAAATTGGATTTAGATAATATATATAATTTCTGGATTAAGTTCATCATTATAAAAGGAATGCTTAATAAATTGGAC
>NZ_SJDU01000215.1 GCF_005518285.1 Brachyspira catarrhinii
TCAAATGCATATTTTGGAAGTTCAAAGATTTATTGAAATAATTGAAAAATCAACTTTAGACGAATTAAAGAAAAATAGATTATTGACTTGGATGAAATTTTTTACAAGCAAAAATTTAAAAGCGATAGAAAAAGAGCTAAAGGAGGCAAACCCGATTATGACAAAAGTTATTGAAGAATACAAACGATTTACTTCTGACGAAAAACTTATGCGAGCCTATGACGCCCGAGACGCATTTTTATTAGGACAAAAAATAATGTTATCGAGAGAACGAGAAGAAGGCTTTAAAGATGGACAAATTGCAACTGCAAAAGCAATGAAAAAAGATGGAGCAAATATTAACTTAATCTCAAAATATACAGGCTTAACCGTTGAAGAAATTAAAAATCTATAAACCTACTGTATAAAAAATTCCACAAACTGTTTTGCGACTCTCGGACTCCTTCCCGCACTTCTAATAGCGTAGGCTTCCGCTTGTTTTATTAATTCTTCTTTGTCTATTTTTATATCGTTTTCTTTCGCGTAGGATAAAACTATTTCGCTAAATAAATCTCTATCGGGACGCTGAAATGTTATTATAGTTCCGAATCTGTTCGTCAAACTCATTATTTGCTGAATCGTATCTTCCACATGAATATCGTCTCCGTCTCTGTCGCCAAAATTTTCTTTTATCAAATGTCTATAATTGCTTGTCACATAAACGGCAATATTGTTGGGAAAAGAATTTACTCCTCCTTCCAAAACGGCTTTCAAATAAGAAAAAGTGTCGTCATTGGAAGAAAAAGTTAAATCGTCAATAAATATTATAAATTTTAAAGGACTGTCGCTTAAACTTTCAATTATATCGGTTATAAAATTAAGTTGATTTTTTTTGATTTCTATTAACCTTAATCCGTCATCTTTAAAAAAATTTGCAACCGCTTTTACAGTGCTGCTTTTTCCCGTTCCCGCGTCTCCGTAAAGAAGTATATTGTTCGCTTTTTTCCCTTCGAGCAAAATTTTTGTATTCGATATAACTTTATTTCTTTCGGCTTCGTATCCGTATAATTTTTTTATATCTTGATTATCTTTATGTTTTACGGCAATTATATTTTTTTTGTCGTCCAAAACAAACATATTGTTATCGTAAAATATTCCATACCCTTTTTTGTCGATATTTTTTATATGTTCAGAATATATTTTATAAAAATCAATCTCTTTAATTTCAAGTTCGGAGATTTTTTTTGAATATTCTTTTTCAAAAAGCGAAGAAAAATCAAAAGACGAAACATACTTAAAAAAGTTTAATTCGTTTTTTAGAATTTTTTTTAGATTGTTATTTATTTCTTTTTTTAAGATGCATTTATTTATATAAATATTGTCGTCTAAAAATATTTGAGATAAAATATAATCCGCCAAATTATTATCGCATTTAAAAAGTTCGGATAAAAATTCCGAGTATAAATCGATTTTTTTTATATTATCAATATTATCTCGAATTTCAAAATTTAAAAATTTGATTAATTTTTTTATAACTTTGGTTTTCAAAATATTTCTGAAAATTACTATACTTGAAAAACCTAATTTTATTTTTTCCAATTCGTTTTCTTTTTGCATGATTAAAATCCAATTTAAATTTATTTTTTCTATTTTAAATTCTTTTATAAAAAAGTAAATAATTTTTTATTAAAGTATATACATTTTATTTAAAAGTTATATAATTCTTAATATATAGAATTTATAAAAATTAAAGGAGATTAAATTATGTTAAAGAAAATTTTTATTATATTATTCGCTTTGTTTATAAGCGCTTCTCATGAATACTCTCAAAATAATAAAACCGTTCAAATCAATTTCGATTACACCAAAAGAGACGGATTTTCAAGCAATCAAATAGCGATTTGGCTCGAAGATGCGAACGGAAATTATATTAAAACGATTTATATAACTGATTTTACGGGCAGAAAATCGGGATGGAAAAAACGAAATCAATCTTTATCAAATTGGCAGAAAAAAGCCAACGCTATAAAAATGAGTCAGTCCGAAATAGACGCCGTTTCTAAAGCGACTCCGAAACAAGGAAATGTAAATATAATTTGGGATTGCAAAGATAATAACGGAAAGTTAATAAAAGACGGAAATTACAGAATAGTTGTCGAAGCCACAATATATCAAGACAATAATGTTTTATATACCGCAGAAATAAATATTGGAGATAAAGCGAATTCTCAAATCGCCATTCCTAAATATTCTAAATCGGAAGCTAAAGATATAGATATAATAAAAAATGTTAAAGTTAGTTTTAATCCTTAAATTTATATAATAGAGTAAGTTATGAATACAAATACTATAATAATAATCGTTATATTTGCCATAATAATATTATTTCCATCGCTTAAAAGAATTCTAAAAAATGTAAAAATAGAAGGTTCAAATAGCATTCATATCGCTTGTTTATACGGAGATATTAGAAAAATAAAAGAATTTTTAAACTCTGGCGTGAATATAAATTCAAAAGATTTTTCAAACAGAACTCCATTAATGTATGCGGCGGAAGACGGAGCGACTGAAATATTGGATTATTTGCTAAAAAACGGAGCGAATATTAACGAAATAGACATTAGAGGAGAGAGCGCTTTAATAATTGCCTTGAAAAATCATAATATAAACGCTGCAAAATTCCTTATAGAAAGCGGAGCGGATTTATCTATAATAAACGAAGAGGACAAAAACGCTTTAAATATCGCTCAAGATATCGATTCTACGGAGATTATAGAATTAATCAATAATAAAATAAATTCTTAATTATTATTATTTTGAGTTCTCGTTATATTCGTTGAACCGCAAATTGGACAGTTAGAAACCGAATCCTCTATAATATCGTCAATCTGGCTCAAATCGTCAAATTCCGATATATTAATTTCTTTTTCGTCCACAGCCCAAAAATTGAAACAGTCCTTACAATAAAAATGAATCAGATATTCTCTGTAGTTTGGATAATTTCCTTCGATTTTTCTATATCCATCTATTATATGTCGTTCCATTGACAACTCCAAAATGATTTTTTTATTTTTATTTATTTTCTCTTTCCATAATCTAATATTTTTTTATAAAAAGTCAATAACTTTTTTATTCGTTAATATTATAACAGATAAAAACCAAATTAATAAAATAAGTAAAATATAATAATTTATTTTTTTATTAAATATGATATAATTCAAATAAATTCATATTCAAAACGGAGATTAATATTCATTATGAAGAAAATACTTAATTTTATTATTATATTTGTTATTTTGACAATAAATGCATTCGGAGAGACTACGGTAGATTTTAGATTATTCACAAGTTCCTATGCTTATAACGGCGAAAATACATATTGGGAAGCGACAAGAACTACTTTAACCTATTTTGAAAATTTTACGGAAGGAGCATTCGATATAAAATTTAACGATTTGGTGAGTTTAAGAGTGGGAGCTTCAATATTTTTTCCTTTTACTTTTGAATTTCCGCAAGGCATAAGATTTTTTCCTATAGTCACAACTCAAGTTTCAAACGAATATATATCTTTAAGAATCGGAACTATGGTTGGAGGACATAATCTGCCCGCTCCAATAAGAGACCCTTTGATGAATATGACTCCCGTTGTGAGAGCGACTCCCGATAATACTTTGATAGCGAAAGGTCCCGAAGGCTATAAATATAACGAGCCTTTTACTCATGGATTCTACGAATACGGCGCTTCTTTCGAGTGGTTTAAAGGAGGACGCGGCGAAGCTTATATGAATTGGCAAATACAACATAACGCTGAACATAGAGAAAGATTCGATGTCGGAATAATTTACGCTTTGGATTTTATAAAAATATTCACTCCTTATATCGCGATTCATTATTGGCATAACGGAGGACATGAATATCCTTTTGTCGAAGGAACTCCCGCAATCACCGAAAATTATACGGGAGCGATTGGAATAAATAGCGAATATTTATCAATACTTTATACGGCTTCATACAATATACCCGACAGAGACAATAATATTACAAAATTCGGGCATGGATTATTTTTGAGAGGAATTATTCTCGT
>NZ_SJDU01000216.1 GCF_005518285.1 Brachyspira catarrhinii
GCCGATTATAGAGACCCAATGACGATGTTAGAAATTATGCTTACGGGCAATTCTTTTAATTATGGAGCATTTTCAAATCCGCAATATGATAAATTGGTTTCGGACGCTAAAAAAACTTCAGATAATGCCGTGAGAATGAATTATATGATAAACGCAGAAAAAATATTAATAGACGAAATGCCTTTAATACCTCTTTATCATAGGGCTTTTACTTTAATGGTAAATCCTAAATTAAAAGGTATAGTTTATAACGCTTTAGGAAAGCATAAATTTAATTATTGTTATATAGAATAAATTATATATATAATAAATATTTGTTAAATTTTTAATTTTAATCAATTAGTTCTATATTAGGATTAGGTATATTGAATGTCCATAGTGTTTGATAGCGAGCAGTATCCATTTATTGATATAAGAGAGCAATCTTTATATGAAAATAATAGAATATATGTTTATAGAATATTAAAAGATAATATACTTAAATTAAAATTAGAACCCGGCGAAAAAATAAGCGAAGTTAAAATTAAAAACGTATTTAAAGTAAGTCGTTCGCCTATAAGAGAGGCTATAGTTAGATTAGCGGACGAATCTCTGATAGATGTATTTCCTCAAAAAGGAACTTATGTTTCATTATTAGACCAAAAGATTATAGAAAATTCATTATTTATGAGATTAGCTATTGAGAAAGAAATAATGAAAACGGTTTGCTCAAAAGGTTTTAATACTAATGAATTAATAAATAATTTAGAGAATATATTTTCAGAACAGGAAAAAATATCAAATAACGATATGAAACAAGAAGAGATAAAACTATTTTTTAATTTGAACGAACAATTTCATAGAATTATATATAAATATGTGGATAAAGAAATAATATTTGAAAAAACAAGAACTTTTGATAATCATTATTCAAGATTTCATTTGCTTGAATCTTTGGCTAAAACTAATGTAGATTTTGCAATAGAACAGCATAGAAAGACTATAAATGCAATCAAAAACAAAAATTATAAAATGATATGTAAAGTGGAAGAAAATTTATTAGATAATTATAGAGTTAAATTAAAAACGGTTTATAATTTATATCCTAATTATTTCAAATATAAAATATAAAAAAATTTTAAAAAAGACTTGACAAATATATTTTTTTAGACTATACTATACAATATAACTTGTCGACTAATTAGACAAGTTATAGAATTAATATTTTAGGAAAAAATATGTCAGTAAAAAAGATTTCGGACGATGCGATAATAGAGGCAAAAATAACCGAGAGCGGAGGCATAGTTATAGAAGTAAAATCTACCGTTCAGAATATGTTTGAAAAGCATATAAGAAAAGCCGTTGAAAGCGTGGTTAAAGAATTTGACTATAAAAATATTGTTATAAATGTAGATGATTACGGGGCGTTAGATTTTTGTATAAGAGCCAGAACAAGAATGGCTATCAGAAGAGCCTCAAAAAATTTATAGGAGTTAAAAAAGAATGGATAAAAAAAATAATCCTTTTATAAATTGTAGGTCATGGCTGTTTGCTCCCGCAAGCAATCCAAAGTTATTATATAGCGCTCCTATATATAAGCCCGATGCCATAGTGTTTGATTTAGAGGATGCGGTGGCTTTAAGAGAAAAAGAAGACGCGAGAGAATTATTGATAGAGGCGTTAAAAAGTATAAATTATGGCAATATACCGATTTTTGCAAGAATAAATTCTATAAAAACGCCTTTCGGGTTTAACGATATAGAATATTTGGTTAAAGCGGGGCTTAGAAATTTGCGAGTTCCTATGTGCGATACTCCAGAAGAGATAAAAGAAATAGATGAATTTTTAAATAAAATAGAATCTGAAAATAATATAGAGAAAGGCAGCGTGGTTATAGCCGCTGCATTGGAAACTCCTATAGGGGTATATAACGCGTATAAAATAGCAACCGCTTCAAATAGAGTTATAGGAATATCTTTAGGCGCGGAAGATTTTACAAGATGTCTCGGCATTGAAAGAACTAAAGACGAGGAAGAGCTTCTATACGCACGAGAAAAAATAGTTCTTGAAGCTCATGCCGCGGGAGTGGCATGCGTTGACGGAGTATATACTAAAATAGACGATTTGGAAGGTTTTCAATTACAATGCGAGAGAGCGAGAAGTTTGGGATTTACTGGAAAAGCTTGCATACATCCATCTCAAATTCCTTATTTGCATAAAGCTTATATGCCGACAGAAGAAGATATAGAATATTCGTTGCAAGTTCTTGAAGCGTCTAAAAAAACGGATATAAGCGAAGGAGGAGTTATATCGTTAAACGGTAAGATGATAGATGTTCCAATTATAGAAAAAGCTCAAAAGATAGTTGATTTGGCTAAATTATCTGGAATGATTAAGCGATAGAATTATAATTTTAGGAGTAAAAAGTGGGTAAAAAAATTACAAACTCATTGGGAATAGAATTGCCAGAATATATAGAAGGCTACGGAAAAGTAAAACCTTTTATGGGAGCATTCTATTATTATAATAAAGAAAATTACAAAACGGCTTCAAGAAGGATAAAAAATCATAAACCCGAAAATAAAAAATTATGCTCGTCTATAAGAGAAGCTATAGAAAAAACGGGACTTAAAGATAATATGACTATTTCTTTTCATCATCATTTAAGAAACGGAGACGCCGTAATAATGCTTGTCGTAGAAGAGATAGCTAAAATGGGAATTAAAAATATAAGTATATGCTCTTCGTCTTTTACAAACGCTCATGAAGGACTTTTGGAATATATAAAAAACGGAACAATAACTTCTTTATCCACTTCTGGTTTAAGAGGAGATATAGCCAAAGAAATATCTGTAAATAATATAATGAAAAATCCCGTTATATTTAGAACGCATGGAGGAAGAGCGAGAGCTATAGAGAGCGGAGAGGTAAAAATAGACGTGGCTTTTATAGGCACTCCCGCATGCGATGAAGAAGGCAATATGAACGGAAGCGAGGGAAAAAGCGCTTTTGGGGCAATGGGTTATCCTATGATAGACGCTTTATATGCGGAGCATGTGGTTGCCATAACGGATAATTTAGTGAAATATCCTTTACATAGAATATCAATTCCTCAAATATATGTGGATTATATAGTAGAAGTCGAATCTCTTGGCGACCCTAATTTAATAGCCACGGGAGCGACAAGAATCACAAAAAATCCTACCGAACTTCTTATAGCCGAGAAAGCGGCAAAAGTTCTTACGGGATTAGGTTTAATAAAAGAAGGATTTTCTTTTCAAGCTGGTTCGGGCGGAGCTTCATTAGCGGTATGCAGATATTTAAAAGAATATATGGTAAAAAATAATATAAAAGGCTCTTTTGTTTCGGGCGGTATAAACGCTTATATTTTAGAATTATTTAAAGAAGGTTTATTTGAAAGTCTTCTCGATATACAAACTTTTGACGGAAGCATCGCAAACGCCGTAGGAAACGAAAAAGGATATATAGAAATGTCCGCTTCAATGTATGCCAATCCTAATAACGGAAGTTGTGTGGCTCATAAATTGGATATGATGATGCTTTCCGCTACAGAAATAGATTTAAATTTTAATGTAAATTCTATTACGGGTTCGCATGGAATTATTATGGGTTCTATAGGCGGCGCTCCCGATACGGCTGCGGGTTCTAAAGTCACGCTAATGACAGTTCCTTCTATAAGAAAAAGAATGCCTATTATAACCGATAAAGTCACAAATATAGTGACTCCAGGAGAAACCGTAGATATATTGGTTTCGGATAGGGGAGTATGCGTAAATCCTAAAAGAAAAGATTTATTAGACGAATTTGAAAAAAATAATATAGAGCATATTGATATAAAAGATTTATACGATGAAGTTATTTCTTTAACGGGAACGCCCGATAAAGTTCAATATACGGATAATATAGTCGGCGTTATCGAATATAGAGACGGAAGCGTAATAGATATAATTTATCAGGTTAAGCAATAAATAAAAAATATTATAAATTAAACACAAGGAGTTACATTATGAAAGTTTTATTAAAAATTTACATTATGTAAGTTTTATTAAAATTTTTC
>NZ_SJDU01000217.1 GCF_005518285.1 Brachyspira catarrhinii
AATTTTTCTTTTATTTCTTCGAGTCCTATGACTTCATTTATACCGCGAGTGATTAATTCTATAGATTCTTCAACGGTGAATTTATTATTTTCCATGTAAATTCCTTTTGCTCAAAATTTTGATTAGTATACATAATAATGTAAATTTTAATTAAAGTCAAATAAATAATTATCTTTATTTTTAAATATAAAATTGCAAAAAATTAAAAATAAATATTTTACCAAATTAAAAATTATAGGTTTTATAATTCGTTGCGTTAATATCTTATTATTGTAATAAGATATATTTTTCATATTTCCTTTATATTATATTTGCAGGGACTGTCGCTCGACAGTCTCTCTTATTTTTATTCTATTTATTAATTATAGAATTAATGCGATTTTATGAGTCTGACTAATATCTCTTCGTTTTCCATACTTTCAAAACTTCCTTCATAACCGTATTTCAAACAACCTCGAATAACGCTTTCGCAACTCGAATGCCCGCTAACCAAAACCTCTATAACGGTATTTAATTCGGTATTGTTTATTGCGACTAATTTAGCTTGAAACGAAGCTTGAGAGCATGACATTCCTCTCGTGTCTACTTTAATAACTTCTGGCATATAATTTCCTTGATGTTTAAAGAATAAAAAATATTAAAAAAATAACGGCATTTAGATATCAAACTATTATAAAATTATCATTTTTATTTTTATAACCTCTACCGCCGCTTTATATTATCATTATTCGCTTAAATTCTAATAATTAAATTCTAATAATATAAAGCGACTGTAAAGTTCGTTATATAATCTTCATACCGTTTGTTTCTGTAATTATATTTATAAAAACAACTCACGGCTGCATATTTACGAATATATCAGTTGTTTATTTCCTTCATCGTAAATCCAATAATAATACAGAATATTAAACCGATTATAACAGCCCACATTCCAAACGGCGTAGGTCCCGCCGTAGAACTTGCCAAATTAAAATTATGAGAAAATCCCGCACCAACGAGCATTCCCAAAATAAAAATTAGACTGTCCATATTGCCTTCTGCCGATTGTATTAATTGTCTTCCAGGACAACCAGCTCCCAAAGTGAACGCGAGTCCCGTTAATATCATAGAAACTATATTCCATAAAATATTCGTATGAGCTATAGGCTGATTTTCCATAGAAATATTAAATCTGCTTGTAGCTACATTTACTATAATCGCAGCAACTATAAAAGCTACGACTCCTTTAGTCATATGGAAATCTTTCATAAATATTCCGTCTCTTATTCCTCCGACTGTGCAGAATCTTGATTTTTGCGCTATGAAGCCTATTATAATAGAAACTATTAAAGATATCATTATAGGCGCTCTCATGCTTCCCGGTCCAGACTCTGAAAAGAATATCGCTCCGTTTTCGGAAAATTTTATTTTGCTTAATAATAACGCTAAAAGAATGAGTGAAATTACTATTGGAAGCAAGCCGACTAATTTGTTATTATAATTTTTTGACGCTCCCAAAGAATAATTTTGTTTCCAAAAGAAAACTCCTATTCCTCCGCCGATTATTATTCCGATAAGCCCGAATATTCCGTTAATATCTCCTCCCGCTATTCTTAAAAGAGTTCTCCATGGGCATCCCAAGAAAACTAAAGCTCCAATCATAGCGAAGAAACCTAAAAAGAATCTTATCGCTGGAGAGCTTCCGCCTTTTGGAACAAACTCTTTCGACAAAGCGGACGATATTGTGGCGCCGATAACGATGCCGATAATTTCGGGTCTTATATATTGCACAGCTGCCGCTCTATGCAATCCCAAAGCTCCCGCTAAATCTCTTGTGAAACATGCTATGCATATTCCCATATTTGCGGGATTTCCCATTACGGACAACCAAGCGGCTAAAGCTCCTATAATCGCTCCCGCCAATATGATGCCCGCAGAACTTGTGAAAAAACTTTTCTTCATTTTTCACTCCTTTAATTAAAATTTATTTTATTCTATTATAATGAAAAATATATTATTATCAATTATATTTTACTTAAGAAAAATTTGATTAAATTTAATTAAAAATCAAAATTAAAATTTGAAGCGCTAAAAAATGTATAAAATGTTTTATTTCTTATGAGTAATCATTAGCAAATCATAATAATTCTTAATAAATATTAATAATTATAATATTGACATTTTTACCGACATAAGTAAAATATTTCATTATATTTTTAATTTATTTTTTATTTTATTTATATTAAATTCGTTTAAGATTTATTTAATAAAATTTAAGAAATAAATTTTGAAGTATAAAAAATCTCATAAAAGATTTTATTTTTATATTTTTTGATTGGAGAATTAATTATGAAAAAGATATATAGAGCGGGAATAGATATCGGTTCGACTACTGCAAAAATGGTTGTCTATGACGAATCGGATAATCTTATTTTCAAAACTTATGTTAGACATAACGCCGATGTAAAGGAAACTTTATTGTCAATTCTTGAAAATTTGCAAAGCGTTCACGGAGATTTGGATTTGTCTCTTTCTATGACGGGAACGGCTGGAATGGGAATAAGCGAAAAAACGGGAATAAGTTTCGTGCAAGAAGTTATAGCTTCGTCAACGGCGATTAGGAAAATTTATCCTTACGGAAGAACTTTGATTGATATAGGCGGAGAAGACGCCAAAATAATAGTGTTTGACGACAATTTTAAGGCTGATATAAGAATGAACGGAAATTGCGCTGGAGGAACGGGAGCTTTTATAGACCAAATGGCTACTCTTTTGAATGTTCATCCTTCCGAACTTTCCACTTTATCGGAACAAGCGACTTCCGTTTATCCAATGGCGAGCAGATGCGGAGTATTTGCAAAAACGGATGTTCAAACTTTAATAAGCAGAGATATTCCAAAATCGGATATTGCTAAAAGCATATTTCAAGCGGTTGCCGTTCAAACGGTTAATACTCTAGCGAAAGGTTTTGAAATCAAACCGAAAATACTTTTTACTGGAGGACCTTTAACATTCTTGCCAGATTTGAGAATGACATTTTTAACTCTTTTAAACGCCACCGAAGACGATATGTATACTATTGAGCATCCCGAACTTACAGCGGCTATAGGAGCGGCTTTCGGAGAAAAAGAAGATAAAACTATAATATCCGTTTCGGAGTTTAAAAAATTGGTTCAAAATATTTCCGCCGAAGTGAAAATAACTAATTCAAAATATAGAGAAGCTTTATTTTCAAGCGAGGAAGAATATAATAATTGGCTTAAAGAACATGCGAAAGATAAAGTTAAATCCGCCGATGTGAAAACGGTTAATGGAAAAAATACTTTTTTAGGTATTGATTCTGGCTCTACTACTACAAAAATAGTAATCATAGACGAAGAGGGAAAAGTAGTTTTAAGACATTATAGAAACAATAACGGAAATCCCGTTGGTGCGGTTGTCGAAGGATTAACCGAAATTAAAAAAGAATTGGAAGAAAAAAATATTAATATAAATATCGCTCAAACTTCCGTGACGGGCTACGGAGAAGATTTGATAAAAGCGGCTTTCAATATGGACGAGGGAATTGTCGAAACGATGGCGCATTATAGAGGAGCGAAAGCGTTTGACGAAAAAGTAAGTTTCATACTCGATATTGGCGGGCAGGATATGAAAGCTATTTTTATTAAAGACGGAATAATAGAAAATATAGAAATAAACGAGGCTTGTTCTTCGGGATGCGGTTCTTTTATAGAAACTTTTGCAAGAGGAATGGGCTATAAAGTCGCCGATTTTGCCGATATTGCCTGCGAAAGCGTTAGTCCATGCGATTTGGGAAGCAGATGCACAGTATTTATGAATAGCAAAGTAAAACAATCTTTAAGAGAAGGCTCTTCCGTTGCCGATATTTCCGCGGGACTTGCGAAAAGCGTCACTTTAAATTGTTTCACTAAAGTATTGAAAATTACCGACACATCTATTTTGGGAGACAATATAGTCGTTCAAGGAGGAACTTTCAAAAATTCCGCCGTTCTTCGTTCGGTTGAAAAATTCTTAAATAGAAAAGTGATTCGCCCAGATATATCGGAGTTA
>NZ_SJDU01000218.1 GCF_005518285.1 Brachyspira catarrhinii
TAAATATAGTAAATTATAAGCGTATTTTCAAATTTTGAATTTTTTCTTTTATCTCTTTTTTGTACCAATTTATTTCATCAATATTTGAGTTTAAGGCATTTTTGAATATAAAATACAACTCTTTATAGTTAATATCTTTTTCCAATATAGTTTTAATTTCTGATGTTTCTAAACAAACTATATTTAACCCATTAATATAATTTTCTGAATTACTGCTATAATATTTCATAGTTCTTTTATTAATAAAATCAGATATAACATTTATATATAATGAATTTGATATAAATAATGCATATGTATTCTTATTGCCATTAGATAAAATATACTCCCCTAAATGCCTTGATACAGGTTCAACTTCCATTTTTCTTTGTGATTTATCTTTAGAAAGCGTGGCTTCTATTAGTAAATCATGTTTGGGATAATATTTAGTTTCATCATATAAATAAACTATATCAGCCATTCCTCCAGCTGCATGTGTCTTAGGAAGCATATCAGAGTCAAGATACAAATTCATATAATCTAATATATTACCTTTTCTATCACTTATTATATACCAAGCTATTGACAATATATATTCAAATATTGTTGGAACATCTGCATTATCTGTAACAAGTTTTCTAACTTCATTATCATCTCTATTTTCTATTTTTGTTAAAATTTCCATAATTTTATTTTTATTGAATTTTTTATCTATTAAAATATTGAAACGTTTATATCTATCTTTTTTAACTATATCTTTTAATTGTAACTTGTTTTCTATTTTTATATTGATATTTTCTGAAATATAATTATATATCACTTCTTCTTTTACATTAAATATATCATCTATATTTTCTAAAGTAGTATTTATAAATAATTTGTCGGATTTTTCAAAAGCAATAGAAAATAATTTATTTTCTATAAATTTAAAATAATATTTTGCTATAATGTCAAGCTCTATTTTATTATCATTAAATAATACAATATCTGTTATTTTTATATATCTTCTATTTAAATCAAAATAATCTTTTAATGTACTCTTACATTTAAATAGATGTAATGTTTTAAAAAATATTTCTTTTAATTCTTTTTCATATTGTATATTGAATATTTTAATATCATTTAAAACTATATTATTTTTATTCGCATTTTTAAATAAATATTTTTTCCATAGTAAGGAAGCATACCCATTTATATTTTTTATTTCATCAAGTAATTTTGTTTTATAAATACTATTACCTTCTATAGATATTTTGTATATAAGTAAATATATTTTATAATATACACTTGCATTTTTATTGCTTTTTCTATCCATGTAAATATCTTCAAAAACAGAAATATCTATGTTGCTATTTATAAAATATTCACAGGCAGATTTGTAATTTTCCATACTCATAATTATATTTATAATAATATCATCTATACTATTTATATTACTATTTCTTGATTTTAATATATAATTGATAATATTTTCTGTTATATCTTTATTAATACATAGTGGTAAAAGATATGTAAACTCATCATTGGATAAATAGTCTAACTTTGAAATTATATATAAAAAAATAATAAAAGGTCTAACTATATGATTATTTATATCATTATGAGTTTTTAATAATTGTTTGAGGTATATAAAACTATCATTATCTATATTAAATAAATTATTACCATTAAAATTTTTATTTTCAACTATTTTTAATAATTCTTTTCCTACTTCTGTTATACATCTATTATCATCTATTAAACCAATATCAACAAGTCCAGAAGTTTTTTGTCTAGCATCTTTTTCTGGATTTTTAGCATTTCCATATATAAAACCATTAAATTTTAAATGATTATAATATTCTTTTTGTATATCTCTCCATTTATTATTTTTAAATTTTTCTCTAAATTCATTTAATAATGAAAGTTGTTTTTCTATTTTCAAATTAAAATCAGTCATTCTAAAGCTAGTTGTACCTATAGACCAAAAATAACTTTTATAAGAAAACTTCATTTTAATACCTCTAATAATTTATAATAAGCACCTCTTCTGTAATACTATTTTTTTCTTTTCTTTGATAGTTTGAATTAGAATAACTATAATTTAATTTTATTAACTTATAATTATATTTTTCTATCCAGTTTATTAATATATTATTCTTTATAGATTTATTTGAAATTACATTTGAAAGTGCAAATTTTATTTTTTTATTATTTACTATATTAATAAAATCTAATAAATCATTTTCATCTTTTTTAGTCCAAGAATTATTTTCATTATATGAAGCACGCCCTAATAAATATGGAGGATCCATATATAAAAAATCTTCTTTTTCTATCATATATAAATCAAAATTTCTAAAATCATTAGACATGAATATAGTATTCTTATTTTTGATTTTATCTATAAATAAATCTAATTTTTTTACAATATTCTTATTAAAATCTCTCTTACCAACTGGCATATTATATTCATTTGAGTTATTAAACCTAATCTGATTATTAAAGGAGTATACTATTAGTACAAAAAGCATAATATAATAATTATTATCATAATTTTTTAATGAATTAAAATCATTTTTTAAATTTTCAAATTTATTTTTATTATATGAAGCTAATCCATCTATACTATTACAATTATAAAATTGATAACCTTTATCTTTAGTTAAAGATAGATAATATTTATTTATTATAGATTCTATAATGGAAAATGTATCTTTTTTATTTAATTTTTTTAAAGTTCTATAAAGATTTATTAATTTAGAATTAATATCGTTAAATATAACATTTTTACTATTTACATTTATTCCAACCTCACATCCACCACAAAACAAATCTACAAAAGTATTAATCTTTTCTGGAATATATGGCAATATCTGTGGTAGCAACCTAAATTTTCCACCTGTATAATTTATTGGTGATTGTACCATTTCATTAATATCATAACATTCACACAAAAATAGTCTTTCTTTATTATCTTTTATATTTGATTTACCAGCATTAAAAAGTTTATGATCTTCTGAAAACACTTTTACTTTTCCCTTATTTTTTAATATCCGAATTATATCATTGTCGGATATTTTAGCATTAGATCTACAATCTCCTTTAGTAGAAGTATTATTATAAGAAAGTAATATATATTTCGATTTTATATTTGAAATAAGCTCCTCAAATACTTCTGTTGCACTATTCGTACAATATAAACTTTTAATATTATTTCTATTCATTTTTTTAGCAATTCCTTTTACTTCTGGCTTATCCCATCTAGCTATATTTTCTAAAAAATGATATGTATCACAATATTGCCTAGAGTTATAAGGTGGATCTATATATACTAAATCAGCTTCTATACTTTTTACAAGTTCATTACTATCCATATTATAACAAACATTATTAATATTGAGATTGTTAATTTTAATTGGAACATACAGTTCTAATTTTTTTTCTAAATAAGACTTGTTATTTTTAATATAAGCATCATAATGTCCACAAGTATTTGCTATTTTATCCATAGCATATAGTAAAGAAGTTATCAATATTGCTCTCTCTTTAAAATTAATTTTTTTAGCATTATATAATTCTTCTATATTTTCCCTTATATATCCTATCTTTTTGCAATTTTCTTTGCTAAAAAAAGTATCTGAAAAATTATTACTAACATAATTATCATCTTTTACTATTATGGAATTATACTCTTTTATATATTTAACTATTTTTTTATATGAGTATCTTTTAGGACTGAACCAAGCAACATGACAAATATAATTACTATACAAGTTATCATTTGTTATTAATTGTTTATCTGAGAAAGCAGAGGCTACAACACCAGTTCCTGAAAATATATCAGCTACTATTTTAATATTATCACATTCTGTGTCAACAACATGCTTAATAAAACCAAGAAGGTTGTATTTATTTCCTAAATATCTTCTATTATTGATGTAGGTGGTATTATAATCTATCATAGTAAAATAATAAATAAAATTTTACTAATTATATTAACAGAAATAAATATAAATTCAAGTAAACAATATTAATTAATAAAGAGTTTTTTAATTTTTGCTGTACTTGAAAAAAAATACAAATT
>NZ_SJDU01000219.1 GCF_005518285.1 Brachyspira catarrhinii
TACCTTATAACCTTTTTAAATTCCATGTTTATTTAAAAAAGTCAATTTTCTATGATTATGTTCGTTATCGCCTCCTTCATGCCCGTTGAAAGTATATACTTCTATATTCTTTTCTCCAGCATAATTATTATAAGCCGCAAATACCGTAGACGGCGGACATATCATATCCATTAAAGCCGTTGAAAATAAAGCTTTGGTTTTGCAACCTTTTGCAAAAAATACTCCGTCAAAGTAGGAAAGAGTTTCAAATACTTGATTCTCTTTATTTCTTTCGGCTATACAAAATCTTGCAATTTGACGATAAGGGTCGCTATCCACAATAGTAGTCGCTCTTCTAAAATCGCATAAAAAAGGAACATCTATCAAAGAAGCCTCGATTTTTATATCGAGTTTTCCCGCCAAATATGTTGACGCAAGAGACATGCCTCCTCCCTGACTTATTCCGCTTATTACGATTTTGTCCGTTAGTTCATGTTGTTTAGCCGCCTCGATAGCTTTAACGGAATCGATAAAAACTCTTCTGTAGTAGTATTCGTCTTTATTCAATATTCCTTTCGTCATAAAGCCGTCAGAATGAGGTCCATAACTCGAAGGGTCGTAAGTCAAGTTTCCGCCGTTTGTTATTCCTTCCGCTCCCTGTCCTCTCGCTTCCATAACGAAAGTGGAATAACCAGCGGACGGATACATCAAATACTTATAAGGAAAATCTCTTCCTCCGCCATAACCCGGATATTGCATTATACAAGTTAATTTTTTGCCTTTGGAATCTTTCGGGGCGATATACCAGCCGTAGATTCTATTTTCGCCGAAACCCGCAAAATTAACTTCCCAAGTGTCGAATAATTTTAAACAATAATCATTCTTTAACTCGTATTTAGCGTCCGCGTCATGCGAATTTTCTTTCAATGTTCTTTCCCAAAAAGAATCGAAATCTTTAGGTTTTTCGGAGCTTCCTTTATACTCCTTCAGTTTGTCTAAACTTAAATCAAAAAACATATTAATCCTTTCGCCAAAATTTTTATTAGTCGGCAATTTTTATTTTATCTCTTTATAGTTTATATAATTTAATTTTCTATGTCAATATTAAAACAATTAAAAATTCAATTTGCTGTTTTTTTAATTAGGCATATTTATAAATTATTATGTATAGAACTATCCAAAAAGGATAGCTCTATATATTTAATCATTCTATTATAAGAGAAAAAACTAAAAATAATATGTTAATCCCGTATTGGCATTAAGAACCATAGAAGTCGAATTCAAACTTTTTAAAGTGTCGGCTATAGTCACTCCGCCAGTTTGAAGTTCAAAATACCACTCCAAATTTTTAACGGGTCTTATATATAATTCTCCATAAACCACATATCCTAAAGCCATGAAAGGAGTTTTTCTTTCTGGCGTCTCTCCATAAATTGTGTAAATATGTTTAGCGTTTATCATAGTAAAGGATAAAGCGGGTTCAAGATAAAAATGTATATTTTCATCTTGAGAGGTTGCCGTAAAACCTACGGGTAAAGCCAAACCTATTCTATAAGGTTCTATAGCGTAGAAATTTCCCGGAATAGAGGCTATATATCCTCCCTGTATTCCCGCTCCAGTATCAGGATTAGCATGCGCTCCCGCAGTGCTTCCCGGTCCGGTTTGAGGCCAGTAAGGAGTAAAACCTTTAGCGGTTATATTGAAATTATCATATATAGCTCTTCTATCTATCGATTCGTTTATCTTACTATTCAAAGCTTGGTCGAATTGGAAACGAATTATTGGCTCGATTAATACCGTATCGGTTTCTACTTGGAAATATAATCTCGCTTGAAAACCCACAGACTGCTGTCTTATCTTTTGAGATTTATTCAACACATTTTCTATATACGAATTGCCGTAATTAAGATATAATCTCAAATGGCTAAATACAGAACGGCGAATATAATACCTTGCCTCTATTCCCGTAGATATTACCATAGCGCCTCTTAAATCCGTAACTTCCTTTTTACTTTTAGAACCTATTCCTATTGAAATGGGAACATTTATTCTAAAATCATCGTCCAAAGCGGTGGCGGTTATCATAGGGGTATGAACCATATAGGCATCGCTTTTATATGTAAATTCATAACCAAAACCTATGCCCCAAAATCCCGCTTCATAACCTATGCCGACTAACGCGGAAGGCACAAAAGTATTGATGGCGTTAGTTTGTTGAACATTATCTACATTATGGAAAATATAATCGGATACATTATTTGCCGAAGTTAAACCTACCGCAACGCGAAGGTAATCCGTGCCATGCAATACTCCGAGCCTGTCGGTTCTTACTCTTAACTGATTACTATGAACAAAAAAATCTATGAAATTTTCCGATGCATAATAACCATATAGATTTGATAAACTAAATAAAATCGTTAAAGCTGTAATTAATAAATATTTTTTCACTTTCTAACATCCTTTTTCTAATTTTTATATTGAAATAAATTATCGGTATCGTAATTTACATATTCTTTGCCTCCAGAAAGCCAACACAAATTAAATCTTCTGAAAACAATATCGTAGGCATCTTGCTCATTAACGGTCGTTTCTTCCGTTAGAGTTGCAATAGTTCCATCTGGCAAAACGGTTATGGAAGGATAGCCCGAATAAAGATTTTCGCCTCCGTTTACAAGCTGTTTTGTATAAATATACTTTCCCGTAGAAGTTCCGTTTCCATTTCCAAAATCGTTATCCGTCATTCTAATTGTATGATTTTTTCTTGCCGTAAACCAACTATTTGCTTTATTGACGTTAGCGTTAATCATTAAAATATGTTTAGCGGTTTTTATATGTCTGCCGTTGAATTCGTATCTTGTAAAATCTGCGTTATTGCCAGGGTCCAAAACTTCGCCGTCAATTCCTTGATAAGTCCAATTTTTTCCTCCGTCCGTAGATTTGCTCCAAGCCCTACCTCCCTGATATACTCCTTTTCTATGATTAAGCATTATGCTTCCGTCAGAGAGTTCAATAGCTTTTGTTTCGTCTATATTATTGTCTGAAGGTTTGATATTTCCATACCGCGTGAAACTAACTCCGTCATTCTCTGAAACCATTGCGGTTACGCTTAAACCGCTAGATTTATTCCATTGAAAATATGCAAACATTAATTTTTTAGCCCCTGCATTAACTCCATTTCTTAAAGTTAAACCCTGTCCAGAAGCTCCAAAACCTTTCTTAGCATCATTTATAGTCGTAGGGAGAAAACTAAATTGTTTAGTCCAAGTTCTACCATCGTCTTTGCTTCTGTAAATAACAGTTTCGCCTTTATTATCTTGTTGAATTCCAGGTTCGGTTATAAATCCGCATAAAACATCGCCGTTATGACAATTAATAAAGAAAGCGTCCCCATAGCTATCTGAAGAACTTGTGGCAGTGTTAGCGACAACTATAGGATTACTCCAAGTAGTTCCCAAATCCTCGCTTCTTCTAACGATAACATCTATTTTGCTACTTTTGCCCAAGTCTGCAGTTTTTTCGTATCTTCTATCAGCAGCGGCTAAAATCGTTCCATTTGAAGTGCAGATTAACGCGGGTATTCTGAAATATTTTGAACCATAATCCCCTTTCTTAAATAAAACCTTATAATTATTGTTCGGGTCCATTAATTGTCTTTGTTGAATTTGCGATAAAGAACCTTTATGAAGCGTGTAATTATTACTTCCTACAGTCTGTCCGCCGCCTGCGCCTTCACCTCCAGAAACTTCACCTCCAATATCTCCTCCGTCAGTGCCTCCTCCAGTTCCTTCATCTCCCAAAGGACTTTCGCATGATAAAGCCAATATCATACCTACTAAAATTAGAAATAATTTTGATTTGTGAGTAAAAACTCGTTTTAATTTAGACATAATGTCCTCCTAAAATATATTAATTTTTTATAACAAGCGCTTAAAGATAAAACGCCAATTATCGAATTAAAAAATTTATAAAACGAAATTATAGAATTAGAAATACTATTTAATACGATTGAATGCTTAAAAGATAAACATAATATATTTAAGAATAAAAAATGAAATGAAA
>NZ_SJDU01000022.1 GCF_005518285.1 Brachyspira catarrhinii
ATAATTATTCTTCGTCTTCTTTCTTTATCTTTGGATATAGAAGATATAGAGAGAATATGCGAAGTTAAACTTTACAGAATAAAAGACAAACTCGTATACGCGGGAAAAGACCCAAAAAGAGGAACGGACGAACTCGAAGACGATATTTATCAAAACGAAGACGCTAAAAGCGTAAAGGAAGAGGTTTTTAATAGTCCGCTCAAATCGGTTAAAAAGAGCGAAGATTCGGAAGAAAAATCGACTAAAATGATGAAAAAAACGACTTCTATGAAAAGGATTAATCCAAAGAAAAAGAAAGAAGACGAAGAATAATTATGCATAATCAAATTAAAATGCAGAGAAAATTATATGATAAAATTTTTAGAAATTAAACACGATAACGAAGAAAATAATTTGAAATATAAAAACTTTGCAAAAAACTTATATAACGAAGCCTTTCCGATAGAAGAGAGATGGGATTTTGACGCCGTTTTTGAAAATAAATTAAATAATAATTGTAAATTTTACTCATTTTTGGACGGCGATACTCCGATTGGAATCGCGATAATTTGGACTTTGGAATATTTTAATTTTATCGAATATTTGGCTATTGATAAAAAATTCAGAGGAAAAAATTACGGCTCAAAAATTTTAACTCAAATTTTGGATTTATTAAAAGACAAATTTGTCGTCATTGAAGTAGAACCGAGCGATTTAAATGAAATTGCAAAAAAGCGCATCGATTGGTATTTGCGTTTTGGTTTTATTCTTGCAGATTACGATTACAATATGCCTTGCTTCGATTACGGTAAAAAAAATTCCGTATTAAGAATGAAAATAATGACTACAAAAAAAATCGAAACTAAAGAAGAACATGACAAGATTACGAATTATTTATACGAGAATATTTATAAACCGAGATTAGCTCAAATATAAATACTTGAAATATATTAATTTATTTGTATAATGCTTTTCAAATTTATTACAACTTTTTAAAGGAGCGGTTATGCGTTTTTTATCTTCTGGGATTTTTTGGGGCTTTATAGTAGTTTTATTCGGAATAGGAATTTTGCTTAAAAGCGTTTTCCATATCAACATTCCATTTTTCAAAATATTTGTAGGAATAGTCGTTATACTTTTTGGAATTTCAATTATATTTGACGCGATAAATTCAAGAAAAAGAGAGACGGTTTTTGCAGATTATAATTTTAATTCGGGAACAATTCAAAAAGAATATAATATTGTATTTTCAAAAGCGTCTATGGATGTCGCCAATTTGGATTTTTCAAATTATAACGGAGAGTTTATAAAAATAAATTCCGTATTTTCAAGCGCCGAAATTTATTTAAGTCGCGATTTTCAATACGAAATAAGAGCCGAAAGCGCATTTGGAACGGTTCGACTGCCAAGCGGAGAAAATGTTTCTTTTGGAAATATTGCAAGATTAGAAAATTCCGAAAATAGCGAATTAAAGAGAATCAATTTGCATGTAGTTTCCGTTTTTGGCGAGACAAAAATATTATATAAAAACTAATAAAGATTCAAATAATATTTAAAAAGTTCTTTTTTAGTCGAATATAAACTAACGCCTTTTATCGGGCTTATTTTCAAAGTAATTGTCGCGATTTTTACTTTCAAATTTTTTAAATCGTTTATCAAAATAAATCTTTCTCTAACGGAATTTATTATTTCGTTTGTAATATCGTTTCTGTTTTTATAATGAGTTTTAATATCTTCGCTTTCCTTTAACTCGTAATGCAAATTGGAATCGTTAAGAATTTTAAAAAAATTATTTTCCGTAAATCTGCTTGTAAAAATTATGAGTTTTAAACTTTTATAATTTTTAAAAATATCGGCAATCGAATTATTATATTCTATTATTATCAAATCCGTATCTTTTGAACTTTCTTTATTTTTTCTTTTGCATTTTGAAAAAACATCGGCAATTCCTATATTTTTATCTGCAAAAAGTTTTTTCTTTAAAGATTTGTTTGCCAAAAATTCTTTATTATCAATATCAAAAGAATCGGCGATTAATTTCCAAAATTCGCTTCTGCTACTCGAATAATACCAAGCGTTTTCTTTCTTGTCTTTTGAAAGCAGATTAAATTTTTCTTTTTGAGAATATAAAGGCACGGGAAAAATTCCCAATATAAGAATCTTCATTTTATTTGGGAAAAAATTTATATCTTCAAAAATATGTTTTTCTATTTCTTCCATTAATTATTTGCCTTTGCATACTCTGTTGGAAACTTCGTCAAAACCTTCTTCAATCGTTAGTCCCCAAGCGGTTTTTATTTTGAACCATTCTCGCACATATTCGCATTGATATTCTTTATTCGCAGGAAGCCAATCGACAGGAGATTTGTCGCTTTTATTTCTGTTTGCGCTTTTTGATACGGCGATTAAATGATTGTCATATTTCAAATAATTATAATATCTGTTTTTCTTTTTCTTGCTCCAATTACTCGCTCCGTTGATATAGGCGTTTTTTAAAGGAACTAAATGGTCAATATCCAAGTCGCTCGGGTTGGTAAAATATTTTCCAGTGTATTTATCGAACCATTTGCCCGAAATCACTTTATTATTTGAGATTACGGGCTTTATTAAAGATTCTTCCGCCAATACTTCATGCCTTGTGTTTAATCCGTCTCCGTCTTCGTCAATCCAATTTCCCCAATCTTCCCTGTTATATTCTCCGCCAATATCGTCTTTATAAATATTTTGATAATAATAGTATAAAGCGAAAATTATAATTATTAATAAAATATAAATCGGAGATGATTTTTTTCTTTTATTCTTTTTCTTTATTTTATTTATTATAGCCATTTCTTATCGTCATAAAACTATTAAATCGGTAGGCGTATCGTTCATTGAAACTCCGCCGTCTTTTGTCACTATAACCATATTTTCAATTCTAACTCCGCCCAAATCTGGAATATATATTCCTGGTTCCACAGTCACTATAGCTCCTCCTTCCAATATATTGTCGACTATCGGAGATAATCTTGGAGATTCATGAATTTCTATTCCGACTCCATGCCCCAAACTATGTCCGAAATATTGTCCGTATCCGTTCGATTTTATAATCTCTCTTGCTTCGTTATCCGCTTCTTTTCCCGAGAT
This sequence comes from Brachyspira catarrhinii, assembly GCF_005518285.1. Lineage (GTDB taxonomy): Bacteria > Spirochaetota > Brachyspiria > Brachyspirales > Brachyspiraceae > Brachyspira > Brachyspira catarrhinii. Next base: position 3,106 of record NZ_SJDU01000022.1, read on the forward strand.
TCCCGAATGTATCGCCTCGATTCCTTTTTTATGCGCTTCTCTGACTATGTTATATATTTTAGACATTTCTTCAAAATTATTTCCTTTGCCAAAAAAGAAAGTTCTCGTTATGTCGCTTTTATAACCTTCTCTCGATAAACCGAAATCCATAAGAATGTTGTCTCCCAATTTTAATTTTCTATCGGAAGGCATTCCATGAGGAAGAGATGTTCGCTCGCCAAAAAGAAGTATCGTGTCGAAAGCCGTTTTATCTCCGCCTTCTTTTCTCATTTGATATTCCAATTCCGCCGCCAATTCTCTTTCGGACATATCCTCTTTTACGAAAGCCAAAGTTTTTGTCATCGCTCTTTCAGCCATATTCAAATTATCTTTCAAAATTTTTATCTCTTCTTTTTCTTTCGCTATTCTTATATTGTCTATATTCGCCTTATTTACCGAAATTTTTATCGAAGAATTAATCATAGCCGAAACTATATTTTCGTAATCGGATAAATAGAGTCCGTTTTTCGCTATCGTAATTTTTTTAACTTTTATCGACTTTAGCAAATCTACCAAAGCGTTTTCGTAATTATTTGCGACAAGCACAACGGAAGTTTTATGAGTAACTTTTATCGCCTGCTCGAAATATCTCGAATCTACAAGCAAATATCTTTTTGAATTATGAACTAAAAGCCATCCCGCAGTTCCCCTAAAACCCGTCAAATAAAATATATTTTCGTTTTTGGTTATAAGAACAGTTTCGTTCGTCAAATCGGTTAATCTTTTAATTCTGTTATCGTAATCGAATTTTTTATTTTCTTTACTTTCCGTTATTTTTAGCATTTTTATTTTATGTCCTTTTTCAATTTAAGATTATTAAAAAATTTTTATGGTAAATGTATATTATACTTAAAATGAAAATTTTTGTCAAAAAGAATATATCATAAAATAATTTTATTATTTAAAATAAAGAATTATAATCTATTTGTGGCATAATTTTAGATTTTTTAACTATTCAAATATTTAAAAATAAATTATATAATATTATCATTATAATAGCATAACCTTAAAAAATAAAAAGAATTATATTATAAATTAGTAATTGAGGGTTCTAAAATGGTAATTGAGTATTCGTGCCAAGATATAATACAGAAGAGGATGGATGGACTTACAAATACGGAAAAAAAGATAGCCGTTTACATACTAAAAAATTACGACAGAGTTTTAGAATATAATATTTCCGAATTAGCTGAAAATGTAGGCGTAAGCGATGCTTCAATAGTCAGATTTTGCAAAAATATCGGATATAAAGGATATCAAGATTTTAGGATTAATGCGGCTAAATATATATTGCCAAAAGAGAAACATTTTAATCCTATACTCGAAAAAAACGATAGCGTAGAAACTATATATAATAAAATATTTAATTCGGATATTTCCGTTTTAGAAAAAACATTATTTGAATTGGATATAGAAATATTGAATAAAACTGCGGATGTTATAATAAATGCAGATAAAATAATTCTATTCGGAAGCGGCGCAAGTCTATTAGTCGCCAAGGATGCTTTGCATAAGTTAATAAAAATAGGCATCATGGTCTATGTATACGAAGATGTAGATTTACAACTTATGTCTTCGTCTTTATTATCTAAAAATGATGTCGCAATAGGCGTGTCGCATTCTGGCAGTAATAGAAATGTAATAAAGTGCATAAAAAATGCAAAATATAACGGAGCTTTTTCCATAGCTATAGTTGGAAGAGATAAAAGTCCTTTGTCAAAAATATCAGATATTTCAATACATACCGCTTACGAAAAAAATATATTTCAGTCGGAATCTGTAAGCACAAGAATCGCTCAATTAGCTTTAATAGACGCTATAGTTGCCGTAATAGCTTTTAAAAATTATGAATTCTCTTATAACTCTATTCAAAAAACCAGAATGGCTACATCTGACAATAAATTATAATAAACTATTTTTTATAAAATTAATAACATCTTCATTAATCTAACATATAAAAATATATAAAATTTTGTTATTTTCATAAAAAACTATCAATTATTGTTTCTTTTATTTCTGAAAATTAAAATTTTTTGAATTTTTTTTTCAAAAACTATTGAAATTTATTTTCAAATATGTTATACTATATGCATAACGATATTTTATTGGAGGATAAAAATGAAAGCGGTTATTCTTTACGGACCAAATAATTTTGATTCTGGCGAATTTGAGAAACCTCAAATTGGAGATAACGATATTTTATTAAAAATGAAAAGCGCCGCTATATGCGGAACAGATATCCGTATTTTAGAAGGCAAAAAAACTAAAGGCGTTAGATACCCTTCTATCATAGGACATGAAATATGCGGTATAGTAGACGAAGTAGGCAAAAATGTTAAATATTATAATGTCGGCGATAAAGTCTCTATAGCTAATGTTATGCCTTGTAAATCATGTCATAGTTGTTTAACGGGTAGAGAAAATGCATGTCTAAATAGAAAGGCTATAGGATATGAATATAACGGAGGATTTGCTGAATATGTTCTTATCCCAGATATATTTGTAGAAGGCGGAAATGTGGTAAAACTTCCTGAAAATGTATCTTTTGAAGAAGGCGCTCTTATAGAACCTTTGGCATGTTGTATAAGAGGAATGAAAAATGCTGGAACTGGATTTAATGATACGGTTTTAATATTAGGAGCTGGTCCTATAGGATTGATGCATTTACAACTTTCAAAAATAGCGGGGGCAAAACAAGTAATAGTAAGCGAACCTATAAATTCAAGGAGAGAAAAAGCTTTAAAACTTGGAGCCGACCGTGTAGTAAATCCAAATGAAGAAGATTTGTCGGAAATTATAATGAGCATGACAGACGGAATAGGCGCTGATATTATAATAATGGCTATAGGCGTTCCAGCTATAGTAAATTCTACAATTAAACTATGTAGGAAAGGCGGAACGGTAAACTTATTCGCGGGTTTTGCTGGAACGGGCGAATCCTCCATAGAGGTAAACGCTATTCATTATAACGAAATAACTCTTAACGGAAGCACCGCTTATAAGAGAGAAGATTATTTTCAGTCAAGAGATATAGTCGTAAGCAAAAAAATAAATCTAAAAGAAATCGTAACGCATAGATTTAAAATAGATGAATTTAAGAAAGCGTATGAAGTATGCAAAAGCGGAGAAGGACTCAAGGTTATAATAGAACCTTAAGATTAATTAATTAGCCTTAAATAAATTTTAATAAATAAAAAATAAACGGAGGAAAAAATTATGGCTATGTTAGGTAAGCAAGTAAGAATGAGCAGACTTATCAACAAAAAAAGTAATAAGATGATGGCTATAACGGTTGACCATGCTATTTCAAGAGGAATAGCGCCTATGAAAGGTTTACAGCCTATACAAAAAACCATAGACGCTATTTTAAAAGGCAGACCAGATGCCATTACAATGACTAAAGGTATCGCTGAACATTGTATGTGGAATCATGCTGGAGAAGCGTCCATACTTTTAAAATGTTCAAGTTATGCACCCGTGTATCCAACAAAAGATGTGGCTTTTGGAACGGTTGACGAGGCTATTAGAATGGGAGCGGATGCCGTTTCTATAGGGGCTATGACTTTAGGAAATTACCAAGATATTCAATTTGAAGAAATAGGTAAATTTTCTGAAGAATGTATGAGAAAAGGTATGCCTTTAATCGGGCATATATACCCTAAAGGCGAAACAGTTCCTAAAGATAAACAAAACTCTTGGGAAAATATAGCTTATTCCGTTAGAAGCGCCGCGGAATTAGGAATAGATATTATAAAAACTACATATACTGGCGACCCCGATAGTATGTCTAAAGTCGTTAATCTATGTCCTGCAAGAGTAGTTATACAAGGAGGCGATGCTTGTAAAACATTAGACGATTATCTCAATATGACGAGAGACGCTATGGATTGCGGCGTAGGCGGAGTAACTATGGGAAGATTTGTCTGGGACTATAAAGATATAACGGCGTTAGTTATAGCTTTAAGGTATATTATACATGAAGGCTATAGCGTAAAAGAAGCTAAAGAGCTTTTGACTCAATTAGAAAATGATAAAAATTATGAAAAATTCTAATTGAATTATATAAAATTTTATTATGGGGAAATATATTTATGCAAAACGGATATTTATTAGGCGTTGATATCGGCACATCAAGTATTAAAGTGGTGATTATAGATAATAACGCTCAAATACATGGAGTATCTCAAGCTTCGTATAAGTTAATATCCCATAATAAGAATTATATACAAATAGATACGGAAGATTGCTGGAAAACATACATAAAATGTTTAGAAAATATCTTTTCTGAAAAATTAATAAATCCTAAAGAAATTACGGGAATTGGTATATCTGGGCTATGTCCTGGTCTTACCGCTTTTGACGACAATGGAAATGTGTTGGTAGACCCAATAATATATTCGGATAGAAGAAGTTTAGAAGAAGCTACTTTTATAGAAAAAACTATCGGTAATGATAATATTTTTTCTATAACGGCTAATAGAGTTATGGCTGGAGCAATTTCTTCGACTTCTATGTTATGGATAAAAAGAAATATGCCAGAACAATATCGAAGCACAAAATATTTTGGACATATCAATACTTTATTTGCATATCTTATGACTAAATCTTTTGCCGTAGATTATTCTAACGCTTCTTATACTGGGTTGTTTGAAACGGTAAAAGGTACGGATGGTAATTGGAGCGAAGAACTATGCGATAAAATTGGCATAGATATTAAAAAACTTCCTCCAATTCTATCTTCTTTTAATATTGTAGGGTATTTAAATAACCATGATATTATTTCTTTAGGAATACCAAAAGATACGCCAGTTGTAATAGGCGGAGGAGACACCTCTTGCGCTACTTTTGCGGCTGGAATAACAAAAGACGGAGATGTATGCGAATCTGTCGGAACGACAAATGTATTAACGGTTTGCGTAGATAAACCTTTATTTGATAACAGATTTTTAAATCGTTGTCATGTCGTAGACGGAACTTGGATTTATCAAGGAGCGTTATCTCATGTCGGTTCTTCATTGCAGTGGTTTAGAGATAACTTTTGCGAAGATATTATTAAAAAGGCGAAGCATGAACTATGCGATAAAACGGCTTATCAATTAATGGATGAGGAAGCGTCTAATTCGCCTCAAGGAGCTAACGGAGTTGTTTTTCTACCATATATGCTTGGGGAGAGAAGCCCTATATGGGACCCTTATGCGAGGGGAGTATTTTTTGGTATTTCATTATTTAATAAAAGAAACGATTTAATAAGAGCCATTATGGAAGGATGCGGATACGGTTTAAAACAACTTATAGAAATAGCGCAAGAAATAAGACATTCGGATATAAGCGATTTTATTTCTATAGGAGGCGGAGCTAAAAGCGAAATATGGGCTAAAATTAAATCGGATATAACGGGAAAAGATATTACCATCCTCGATATTAACGATATGGCGCCAGTAGGGGCTGCCTTGTTAGCGGGAGTTGGAAATAATACATTCCAAAATGTTTATCAAGCGTCTGATAAAGTAAATAAATCGGTATATAAATATATAACAAGTAATAATTCTTTGGCGTATGAGAATAATTATAAAGTTTATACAAATTTATATCCTAAAATTAAAGATTTATTTGCTATTTTAAATAACGATTAAATAAAGAGAGAAGGAGAATATAAAATGAAAAAGTCAATCATTGTTTTAAGCGTAATATGTTTAAGTTTAATTAACCTATTAGGGTGTCGTGGAAAAAGTTCATCTGGAGTGGTAACAATGAATTTAAGCGTGCCAGACCCAGTGGATTCTTATATTCACAAAGCGGCGGTTGAATTCGTTCAAAGAGTTAAAGAATATTCTGATAATACTATCAATATTAATATTTCGGCGAACGGTTCTTTGTATGGAGGAGATTCTTCCGCTGGAATTAAACAGCTATCATCTGGAGCTTTAGATATAGTTATATTAGCTACATCTTTATATGGAAGTTTTAATCCAAATTTCAATATAATAAGCGTTCCATTTTTGTATGATAATCAACAGCAATTAGTGGATTATCTAAATAGCGATATTGGAGATTCTTTAATGCAAAGCGTTTCTAATATGAATATAAGTTGTGTTGGAAAATGGACTCGTTCTTTTAGAAAAATAACTTCTTCTAAAAGTCCTATAAATAGCCCTGACGATTTAAAAGGCATGGTATTAAGAGTTCCTAATAATTCTTTGTATGTATTATATTTTTCGGCTGCTGGAGCTACATGCACTCCTATGAATTTTAGCGAAGTATATAACGCATTGCAATTAAGAACTTTGGACGGACAGGAAAACCCTATAGATGTCCCTTTTTCAAATAAATTTTGGGAAGTTCAAAAATATATTAGCGGAACGGACCATATGGCTGATGCATGGCTTGTTGGAATAAATTCTAAAAAATTTGAATCTTTAACTCAAGCTCAAAAAGAAGCTATATTAAGAGCTGGAGAAGAGGTTCAACAGTGGAATGTGGAATTTATAGAAAAAGAAGATAAAACTGGTTTGGAAGTATTAACCGAAAACGGCATGATATACAACGAAATATCTTCCCAAAATAGGCAAAAATTTATAGATATAGCAAAAGGCTTATATTCTGATTTTTCTACTTTGGTAGGAGACGCGGATTTGTTTAATAAAACAATAGAGTTCTGCGGAAAAAATAAATAGCCCAAACTAATAAAACATATAGGTAAGGATAATTATAAAAGCTTATTAAATTATCCTTACTATATAAATATTAAAAAATAGGAGAATGAAATGAAAAATTTAAATAATGGCTTAAATATTTTCAAAATTATCAACTTTATAGAAGATATTTTATGCGCTATTACATTAATCGGATTATTTTTTACAATAATACTACAAATACTTGGAAGAGTATTTTCTCATCCTTTTCCTTGGACTGAAGAAACTACTCGTTATTTGTTTATTTATATGATGTTTATAGCTTTAGCGGCTGGTTTTAATAAAGCCGAATCTTCGAGAGTTATAATATTTATTTCAATAGGTCCTAAATGGTTGAAAAAATTAGCAAAAATAATATATATAGTTTTTGTAATTGGATTTTTTCTATTTATGTTTATATACGGGCTTATGCTCGTTCATCAACAAATAAGTATGAACGAAACCGCTACGGCTTTATCAATGCCAATTTTTATTATAGGAACATGCGTGCCTATATCTGGCATATTAGGAATAATTGGCGTCATACAAAGCTTAATTCAATATCCAGATAAGGTTAATATACCAGACAAAATAGACCCAAAAGATATGGAAATATAAGGAGTTATTATTATGATGAGCATAACTTTATTAATCATTTTTATCGTTTTAATGTTTGTAGGAGTTCCTATAGCGGTGTCTTTAGGAGCGGCTTCAGTAATAGTATTAATTTTAATGACGGATTTGCCTCTTACTTTAGTGGCGCAATCTATGTATACTTCAATGAATAGTTTTATCATGGTTGCAGTTCCGTTATTTATATTGTGCGGTTCTTTAATGGATGAAGGAGGAGTCGCCGATAAGATTTATGATTTGGCTGACGCCGCAGTAGGTTGGATATACGGAGGACTTGGACATGTATCGGTTTTGGTTAGCATGCTTTTTGCTGGTATGTCTGGCTCTTCAGTAGCTGCTATAGCGAGCATTGGAAAAATGAGCATTAACGCTTTAACTAAAAAGGGTTATTCAAAAGGATACGCTACGGCTATAAATTTAACTGGTTCTATGCTGGCTACCGTTATTCCGCCTTCAATTTTGATGATAGTCGCCGCTTCTACAGCAAACATATCGATAGGACAAGCTTTAGCGGCTGGATTTATTCCTGGTATTATTATGGGACTAATCTATATGGTATATAACTTTTTATATTGTAAAAAGAATGGAATTGGCGATAAGTCAAAATTTTCTATAAAAAGATTAGCTAAAGCGTTTTTAAAAGCCGTGCCTGCATTGATTAGTCCCGTTATTCTTTTGGGCGGAGTATTTACTGGAATATACACTCCAACGGAAGGAGCGGCTATAGGCGTTGGATATACGATATTGATTGCAATTTATGTTTATAGAAGTTTGAATTGGAAAGATATACCAAATATAGTTATCAAAAATGCAAAAGCAACTGGCACGATACTTTTTGTAGCTATTACGGCAAAACCTGCGGCTTTGATTTTTGAATTAGACGGACTCCCAACTTTAATTGCAAATTATTTGATAAATATATCTTCAAATCAAATAGCGATAATGTTAATATTATTTGTATTTTTAATATTAGTCGGTATGTTTATGGACGCTACGGCTGCAATTTATATTTTAGTTCCAATATTGCTGCCAGCCGTTACTTCGGTAGGAGTTTCGCCTTTATTTTTTATTGTATTTTTAGTAATAAGTTTGGCTTTGGGTTTGATTACGCCTCCAGTTGGAGTATGTTTATACGCAGCCTCAAATGTTACGGGACTTTCTATTGAATCTATTATAAAAGCTTCCGTCCCGTGGATTATTTTAACGATAGCTATTTTAATATTGTTTATAATATTTCCAAATATTATACTTGTTCCTGTTTCATTAATATTTGGAACATAATATATTTAAAACTAAAAAATAATTTAATTAATTAAGGAGAATTAATAAATGAAAATTATTATATTGGACGGATATACGGAAAACCCAGGAGATTTATCTTGGGAAGGTTTTGAAAAATTGGGAGAATTAAAAGTATACGACAGAACGAATGTAAATGATAACGGAGAAATAATAAAAAGGATAGGAGACGCCGATATTGTATATACTAATAAAACTCCGTTAAATATGGAAGTTTTAGAATCTTGCAAATCAATAAAATTTATAGGAGTTTTGGCTACAGGATATAATGTTGTAGATATAGAAACGGCAAAAAAATTAAAAATACCAGTTAGCAATATACCTACATACGGAACAACAGCGGTAGCGCAATTTACGGCTGCGTTACTTTTGGAAATATGCCATCATATAGGACATCATAATAACGAAGTGAAAGCGGGAAGATGGACTGAAAATAAAGATTGGTGTTTTTGGGATTATCCTTTAATAGAACTTTCTGGTAAAACAGCTGGCATAATAGGTTTTGGAAGAATAGGAGAAGCTACGGGTAAAGTATTAAAAAGTCTTGGGATGAGAATAATAACCGCTACTGAAGATTTTAGAGAATCTCAAAAAGAAATAGCGGAACTTGTTTCTTTAGATGAATTATTTAGACAATCGGATGTTATTTCATTACATTGTCCTTTATTGCCTAATACTGAAGGTATTATAAATAAAAATAATATATCAAAAATGAAAGATGGAGTTATAATATTAAACGCTTCGAGAGGCGGTTTAGTAATAGATAATGATTTAGCTGAAGGATTAAATAGCGGTAAAATATACGCGGCTGGTTTGGATGTAGTTTCTGTAGAACCTATAGAAAAGAATAATCCTTTATTAAAAGCTAAAAATTGTTTTATTACGCCTCATATAGCATGGGCTTCCAAAGAAAGTAGAGCAAGATTAATGAATATAGCCGTTGAAAATCTTAAATCTTTTATAGATGGCAAACCTCAAAATGTAGTTAATTTATAGGTGATATAAATGAAAAAAATTATCGTTATTCCCGATTCTTTTAAGGGTAGTTTGTCGAGTTTGGAAGTTTGCAACGCGATAGAAGAAGGAATATTAAAAGTATTCAAAAATGCAAAAATTAAAAAAATTCCCGTTGCGGACGGAGGCGAAGGAACTGTCGATTCCATTTTATACGCTACAGGAGGAAAAATAAAAAAAGTAAAAGTAAAAAATCCTCTCGGAGAGACTGTAGAAGCGAAATACGGAATAATCGACAATAAT
>NZ_SJDU01000220.1 GCF_005518285.1 Brachyspira catarrhinii
GAAAGGAGTATATTCGTATGAACAATATAAAAATAACTTCCACATTATTATTATTTATTTTTATTTCATCTATAGCTTTTGCAAGAGGCTCGGTTGAAGAAAAAACAATGTATTCTCAAACGCTCGGAAGAGAGATAAAATATAAAGTTTATCTTCCAAAAGATTATGATAAAGGAGAAAATTTTAATGTGTTTTTTCTATTGCATGGTTTATACGGAAACGAAAAGGATTGGACTGACCCTCAACAGGGAAGCGCTTCCGTTATTTTTGACGAACTTATTTACGAAACGGAAGCTATAGAGCCAATGGTTGTTATTATGCCAGACGGCGGAAATACATGGTATATAGATAGTAAAGAAAAAATTCAAACTGCATACGAAAAAGATTTGTTTCCGTTTGTATTTACAAATTATAAGGTTTCAAAAGAGAGAGAAAAAGTTATAATTGGCGGACTTTCAATGGGCGGTATGGGTTCTTTAAATTTTTTCTTAAGAAATCCAGAAATTTTTGGTAGAGTGATTTTATTAAGCCCAGCCGTTTACGATAAACTTACCGATGAATTTTTGGAAGTATCACCAGTCACGCAAAAAGATATGTTCAATTCATATTGGACAAATAATCTTGAAAATTATAAAGAAAAAATTTACACAAATAAACTCAAATCTGAAATTTATATCGTTATAGGAGACGATGATAATTTAGTAAATTCTGAAGGCAAAGAGGATTTTCAAGAAAGAGCGGTATCGATATATAGAGAATTAAAAAATTTAGGAAACAATGTTGAATTAAGAATTGTAAACGGAGGACATATATGGAAAGTATGGAGAGACGGTTTGCGACAAGGTTTAATTGCTACAGATAAAAATTCAAAAATAAGAAACGGATTTTCAACTGTAGAGTAAAATATAATTAATAAGGCTTTATTTATGCATGAAATTTTTAATAGGATAAAAGGAAAGCTTATAGTGTCTTGTCAAGCGTTGGAAGACGAGCCTCTTTATAGTTCTTTTATAATGGGTAGAATGGCTTTGGCCGCTACTCAAGCGAAAGCGGGAGGCATAAGAGCAAATACAATATCCGATATAAGAGAAATTAAAAAGAATACCAACTTGCCTATCATAGGAATAATAAAAAGAAATTACGGAGATTGCAATGTATATATTACGCCCACAATAAACGAAGTTGACGAACTAATGGAGGAAGGCGTAGATATTATAGCCATAGACTCTACAAAAAGACGAAGACCTGATAATATAGAATTAGAATATTTTGTAAAAAATATAAAAGAGAAATATCCTAATCAAATAATAATGGGCGATATATCCAATGTGGACGAAGCGGTTTATTCGGAAAAAATAGGAATAGATATTGTGGGAACTACTTTATGCGGTTATACGAATTATACTAAAGGAAACGAACCTTTGGATACTTTAAAAGAAGTTTTAAAATCGGTAAAAATTCCAGTTATAGGAGAGGGCAATTTAGATACTCCCGAAAAAGTTAAAAAAGCTATTCAAATGGGGTCTTTTGCGGTAGTTGTCGGAGGAGCTATAACTAGACCCAAACAAATAGCGGAAAAATTCGTTAAGGCTATAGAATCTATATGATTTTAGATATATAAAAAATTATAAAAAAATTTATTTTCAAGGAGATCAAAATGAAAAATATTTTTGCAGTATTACAAAAAATAGGAAGGTCTTTTATGCTTCCAATAGCGATATTACCAATGGCAGGTATATTGCTCGGTATCGGCGGAGCTTTTACAAGTCCCGTATTAATCGAAACTTATAATTTGACTTTCTTAAGAAGCGGAACTCCGTTAAATTATATTCTAATATTACTTTTTAACGCTGGTAATTTTGTATTCGCTAACTTACCTCTTTTATTTGCGGTAGGCATAGCGATAGGAATGGCTGATAAAAGTAAAGAAGCGGCGGCTCTTTCCGCGGTGGTAGGATTTTTACTCTTTCATACGGTTATAGGAGTTATATTAAATTTTCAAGGTTATACGCCTGAAAATACTACCGTAGAAGCTTTAATATCTTCTGGATTAAGTTCTGGAGAAGCTGCGGGAACGGCGGCGTTATATGCAAGAGAACTTGGAATATTTACTTTACAAACGGGAGTATTCGGAGGAATTATATGCGGTTTATTATCGGCTTTTATAACCAATAAATTTGCAAATCAAACTTTGCCAGATTATTTGGCGTTTTTTAGCGGTAATAGATTCGTAGCCGTTTTAACTATGATATTTTTTATACCTTTAGGCGCTATATTTCCTTTTGTTTGGCCATCCATATTTAAAGGAATAGTTCATGGAGGAGAGTTATTTGCGGCTACTGGATATATAGGAACTTTCTTTTACGGCGCTACAATGAGAATGTTAAATGTATTCGGACTTCACCATGCGATATATCCTTTATTTTGGTATACCGAATTGGGAGGAGTATTGGAAGTGAGCGGACATATGATAGCTGGAGGACAGAGGATATTTTTTGCTCAATTAGCCGACCCGACTGTAACGCATTTTAGTTCGGCGGCTACCAGAACAATGCAAGGAGGCTATTTGCCTATGATGTTTGGACTTCCAGCCGCCGCTTTGGCGATGTATCAGGTTGCAGATAATGAAAATAAACAAAAGGTAAAAGGCATATTATTATCGGCGGCTTTAACTTCGTTTTTAACTGGCATTACCGAACCTATAGAATTTACTTTCTTATTTGTAGCTCCTTTACTCTATGTTATTCATGCGATTTTAGAAGGTTTATCGTATATGCTTTTATATATGTTGGATGTAGCGGTAGGCGTGACTTTTTCAAGAGGTTTAATAGATTTTACTTTTTTCGGATTATTGCAAGGAATGTCAAAGACTTCATATCAATGGATTTTAATATTAGGACCTATATATTCTGTAGTATATTATTTCCTATTTAGATTTTTAATAATTAAATTTAATTTTATAACTCCTGGAAGAGCTGGCGGAGAAGCAAAACTATATAGGAGAGCCGATTATAACGAAAGAGAAAAATCAAAATCTAACATTGACGAAGATAAAATAATAGATTCCATAGTCGAAGCGCTTGGAGGCGTAGACAATATAGAAAATATAGACGCATGTATTACAAGATTAAGAGTCACGGTTAAAGACTCAGATAAAGTTGCAAGCGATGATGTTTGGAATTCTCTTAATTCAAAGAAAGTATTAAGATTAGGTAAAGGAATACAAGCGGTTTACGGAACTAAAGCCGAAGTGTATAAAAATAAAATTATACAAAAATATAATATAAAATAATAAAAATTCAAAAAGTCATGTATCTATATTATTAGATGCATGGCTTTGTTATTTATTTCGTTTAATTAGATTTATTTATTCATTAGATTTATTTATTCAATCAATAAAAAATTTAATATAGAATTTTTTTGAAAATTAATATATCATTTATAAATCAAATTTATTATTTACATTTTAATTTAAATAAAGGATATTTATTAATGCCAAACGAAGAAAATAATTCTCAAAATCAAAATTTAGAAAAAGAGAATAGAAAAGAAAAAATCAATACTTTAAGGAAAATGGGAATAAATCCGTTTCCAAATAATTATGAAGTCAGTTTTAAATCGAAAGATATAAAAGAAAATTTTGAAGAACTTGAAAAAAATCAAACGGAAGTGGCGATAGCGGGAAGAATAATGCTCTATAGAATAATGGGCAAATCTTCTTTTTTGACTATAAAAGATTCTACGGGAAATATTCAGGCTTATATTCAACGAGATAAAGTGGGAGACGATTTTTATAATAATGTATTCAAAAAACTTATAGATATTGGCGATATTGTCGGCGTAAAAGGAACGGTATTCAAAACTAAAACGGGAGAGATAACGATTTACGCAAACGAAATAAAATTGCTTACGAAATCCATTAATCCGCTTCCAGAAAAATTTCATGGCTTAACCGACATGGAACTTCGCTACAGACAAAGATATGTCGATTTGATAATGAACGATGAAGTTAAAGAATTATTTATTAAACGT
>NZ_SJDU01000221.1 GCF_005518285.1 Brachyspira catarrhinii
ATATTTTATCCCAATAGATTTTTCTGTTGGGATTTTTTATTTTGAAATAATAATTTATAATATTAAAAGTTTAATTAAAAATTTTTTTAAATAAAAAATAAAATAAAAATAAAATTGGAGTTAATATGTCCGAAATCAAAACGAGTAAAGAATTGGCATTCGAGGGAATTAAAGAACTTGTCGAAAAGTTTGAGAATAATTATAAGCAGTTTCATGCGAGCGAGTATAACGAAACTTTGACTAGGCAGGATTTTATTAATCCTTTCTTCGAGTATTTGGGTTGGGATATTTCAAATAAACAAGGATACTCTCATATTTATAGAGAAGTTATTCATGAGGATAAGTTACGCCAGAGGCGCGCCTACGGCGAAATCAACAAAGAAACTAAACGGCAAGCTCCCGATTATTCATTTAGAATTGGGGGTAATAGAGTATTTTTTGTGGAAGCGAAAAAGCCGAGTTTGAACTTAAAGGAAGATTCGGACGCCGCTTATCAAATAAGACGATACGCTTGGAGCGGGAAATTAGCCGTAAGCATTTTGACGAACTTTGAAGAATTTGCAATTTACGACTGCTCTAAAAAACCTTCGCCAAACGATAAAGCCTCGATGTCGAGAATAGAATATATCAATTATAAAGATTATTTGAATAGATTCGATTTTTTATACGACACATTTGCAAAAGAAAATGTATTGAAAGGCTCGCTTGAAAAATATAACGCGGACGCAAAAAATAAAAAAGGAACGGAAAGCGTAGATATTGATTTTCTTAATTCGCTCGATAATTTGAGGACAAAATTGGCTTCGAGTATAAGTAAATTAAACGGTATATCCGAAAGAGATTTGAATTTTGCCGTTCAACATATAATCGACAGAATAATATTTTTGAGAGTGGCGGAAGATAGAGGAGTGGAAAATTACGGAGATTTGCGGGAGGCTTGTAGTAATTCAAATGTCATTGCGAAGGCAAAGCCTGCGACAAAGTCGGGCATTCGCCAAGCAATTAATAATGTGGATTGCCACGCCTCACTTCGTGAGGCTCGCAATGACGAGAAAGTAGTTCGTAATGAAGGGAATAATTATTATAAAAATATAGTCGAGATATTTAAGAAAGCGGACGGGAAATATAATTCGGGGATTTTTGATTTTTCTAAAGATAAAATTACAGATAAAATAAAAGTCGACAATAAAGTAATTAAGGAAATAATTAACGATTTGTATTATCCAAAAAGTCCCTATGAGTTTTCGGTAATATCGGTGGAAATTATAGGAAACGCATACGAGCAATTTTTGGGAAAGACTATAACGATTGGGAATAATCACAAAGCGAAAATCGAATTAAAACCAGAAGTGCGAAAGGCTGGCGGAGTTTATTATACGCCAGAGTATATAGTCGATTATATTGTGGAGAATACGGTTGGAGAGAAGATAAAAAATAAAACTCCAAACGAAATAGCGAAAATAAAAATAGCGGACCCAGCTTGCGGCAGCGGAAGTTTCTTGCTTGGAGCGTATAAATATTTGCTTAATTATCATAGAGAATATTATTCAAAACAAGGAAAGAAAAAATTTTTGGCGTCTGCCCGCCGTTGGCGCGGCTCAAAAGAAGACGCAATTACGGAAGACGGAGAACTCGCCTTATGGGTAAAAAAGCAGATACTCATAAATAATATTTTCGGAGTCGACATCGACTCGAACGCCGTAGAAGTTACAAAATTATCGCTTCTTTTGAAATGTATGGAAGGCGAAACTCCAGCTTCGATAATGAATAATCAAAGTTTGTTTAACGAAAGGGCATTGCCTTCATTGGACGAAAATATTAAATGCGGAAACTCGCTCATTGGGAACGATTTTTATAGCGGTGGCGACAGCCTTAATATCGACATTGAAACGCAATATAAAATTAATTGCTTCGATTGGGAGAGAGAATTTCCTTCGATTTTTAAGTCGGGCGGATTTGATATTGTAATCGGCAATCCTCCTTATGGCGCAGAGTTGATGGATATTGAAAGAAATTATTTAGAAAGAAAATATAATTTAAGCAATACGAATACCGCCGCATTATTTATAGGATTATCGAAACATTTATTAAAAGACAAAGGCGTTAATGGTTTTATAATTCCTAAATCTTTCATATATGCTTCAAATTGGGAAAATTCAAGGGAATTGATTATAAACGATTTGCAAGAGTTGGTAGATTGCGGTAAAGTTTGGAAAGAAGTTAAATTAGAACAAGTTATAATTATGTTTTGTAATAACTTTGAAGTCGAAACTTATAAAGCTTCCGAAAGAAATGAAAACAATATTATAACGGTTGGCAAAATTGATAAAAAAACATTTAGAGAATTTGGATTTTATTTGAATGCGGTTTCTAATGAAGAATTAAATATCGCTTATAAAATGATTTCAAGCAAAAAAACAGTAAATGATTTTTGTATTAACCGAAGAGGAGTTGGAGAGCAAAAACATTGTTTAGAAGAAATAAATACGAAAAAAGAATATTATAAAGTTTTAGGCGGTAAAAATATTTCTCGTTATTATTTTCCTGATAACGCTAAAAAATATATATTAAAAGAATATATTCAAGATGATAAAGCATTTATAGAAAAAAATTCTATATTGGCACAAAGAATTGTTTCTTATACCGAAATACCAAAACCTTCAATAGCGATTAGAGCAATTCCTTCTGATATAATTAATTCTCTAAATAAATATATTTTAGTGGATACAATTAATCAATTATCAAATAAAAGCGAATATTCTACTTATTTTATCTTGGCTATTTTAAATTCAAAATTAATATCTTGGTATGCTTATAGATTTATATACAGTAAAGCTATAATGACTATGCAATTTGATAATCCAACAACTTCAAGAATTCCAATGCCTTTGGTAGATTTGTCAAAAAAGTCGGATAAAGAAATCCACGATAAATTAGTTAATCTTGTAGATAATATTATTGAAATTAATAAGAAGTTGAATAATGAGAAAAATCCCGATGTTGTGACTATGTTGAGGAGGCAAGTTGAGGCTATTGATGATAGTATAGATAAGATTGTTTATGGGCTTTATGGTTTGACGGAAGAGGAGATTGAGATAATTGAAAATGGGAAATAATATTAAATTTATATTTGACTTTTTTAAACTAATATGATAATTTTAGAATAGCTTACAGATAGATTTTTCCTGTTGATTTCGCAGGAGAAGATTTATTATAGGGTTAGTGTTTAAGTAAAAATGCTGCTTTTCTTAATTTCCATATACTGTGCACAGTATATGTCTTACATAAGAGTATCTGTAAGCTTTAATTTTTTATGGATACATTAGATAAATTAAAAAATTGTAAAACTAAACGCGGACTTTCAAAAATTATAGGCATTAAATTAAAAAAAATAACATATATTTTATTTGTAAAAAAAGATAATTTATATACAGAGTTTCAAATTCCTAAAAAGAATGGTAAATTTAGAAATATATCAGCTCCAAACGAGTATTTAAAAATAATTCAAAAGAAACTAAAAAAAGTTTTAGAAGAATGCTATAATAAAATACTAATAAATAAAAACGCTTCTCATGGATTTTTAAAGAATAAATCTATATATACAAATTCAAACTTTCACAAAAATAAAAGATATGTTTTGAATATAGATTTAAAAGATTTTTTTCCAAGTATAAATTTTGGAAGAGTGAGAGGCTTTTTTATAAAAAATAAAAATTTTCAATTAAACGAAGAGGTTGCAACTTTAATTGCTCAAATAGCCTGTTATAATAATCAATTGCCTCAAGGTAGCCCAAGCTCGCCTATAATATCAAATTTAATTGCCATTAGTTTAGATAAAGGTTTATCTATATTATCAAAAAAATATAAATTTAATTATACAAGATATGCGGACGATATTACAATATCTACAAATTTAAAAAATTTTCCAATAGCTATAGCTTATAAAGATGAAGATGGGAATTGGAAACTAGGAAGCGAACTAATTAAAGTTATAAATAATAATCA
>NZ_SJDU01000222.1 GCF_005518285.1 Brachyspira catarrhinii
CAATACAAGCCGATATTTATAGCCCATTTTTGATTCAAGAAAATAGAATAATCTAAAGTCAATTTTGCATAAGGTATAACATAATAAGACTTTCGTTCTTGGTAATATTCATATCCATCCCCGTAATAGACATAGTCATACCATTCATTCTCTTCGCCGCTTGTAGTATCTTCATTATTTTCAAGCGAATATGAAGCGGAACTTGACGAATAATTCTTTTTATAGCTATAGCGCCAATAGTCGTATATAGGAAATTTTATTCCTCCGCCAATTCCTATTGAAAATCCTTCTATATTAAATTTTGACAGTAATCCTACTTGAATACTATCATAACGAAAGCAATAATCTTTCAAATAATTTCCGTCATATTTAATTTTGTAATTATCATGAGAATATCCAATATCTGCCAAAACGCTTAAGCCAAAACCTTCTTTAATTTGAAACATTCCGCCAAATTGAGCGTTAACTCCAGCGTCAAAGCCGAAGTAATTTTTCATTCCATAATCTTTCATATTTTGAGAAATTACAGAATAACTCGCTCCGATTGGAACATTCAATATAAATTCCGCACCGCTTTCCGCAAACGCCGATACGCTAAAAATTGTAATAAACGCAATCGTTAGAAAAAATTTTTTTATTGTTTTCATGTTATAACCTCTTTTTATAAAATATCTTTCACTAATAATATAACAAAATATTTAAAAAAGTCAAGTATAATTTTGTATTTTTATCAAAAAAAAAAAAAATAATAGATAATTTTCAAAAAGTAGTCAATTTTAGAAAAGCATCGTTCCAAATTTAGATTACTTCGCTTCCATTCGGTCGCTCGTAATAACATGTATGAATTCTTTATTGCGAGCATGCTATAAGGCACACAGAGTATAGCGAAGCAATCCGTATGAAATAGTATTTTTATTTATACAATTTTACCGAAACTCTTTTTGTCTCGTCTTCGAGCCATTTAACGAAAGATTCTCTCATACGAATTTCGCCGAGATAATTTTTTACTCTCGTTCTTATGCTGTCCATATCTTTTTCTACGGAAACTATTTTTACGATATAAAAACCTTTTCCGACTAATTCCCTAACCGTGCTGACCGTTCCCACTTTATAGCCTCTCTTTACCAAATTAAGTCCCGCGTTTATTTGAGAAGGCAACGATTTTTTCCCCGCATCGTATAAAAGATTATATCCCAAATCTCCGCCGTTATTTTTTGTCGCTCTGTCATCGCTGTATTTTCGGGCAAGTTCCGCAAAATCGTCTCCTCTCGCCGCCAATCCTCTAACATTATTTGCAATTTGCTGTTTTTCGCCTTTTTCGGTAAAAGTTGTGGCTTGAAAAAATATCCATGAAAGTTTAACCAGAGTATCAACCTCGAACATCGATTTGTCTTTGCTGTTGTTGTAAAATTCGTCCGCTTCCGCGTCGCTTATATCCGAATTATTAACCACAAGTCCGCTTAAATTTTCCATAGCGATTTGCTTTTTTATCGAGTTTCTATATTCTTCATATGAAATTCCTTCCGCCCTTAATTGCTTTGAAAATTGGTCTAATGTCATATTATATTGTTTTGCAATACCGTCTAATCTTCTGCTAACATCGTTTTCTTCTATCGTATAATTATATTCTTGAAGTTTCAAATACATTATTCGCTCTTCAACCAAATCTTTATAAACTATATCATCGTTAATATTCTGCCCAATCGATTTTGCCTGAAGATTCAAAAAAGTTCTTCGGCTTATAAAATCTTCGTAAGTTATAGGTATAGAACCGACAATTCCCACTATGCTATTAACCACATCGCCCCATAAAATATTATTAAAAATATTAAATATAAAAAATGAAATTAAAATAATTTTCTTCATTGCAATAAATCTCCGTTAATTTTTATGATTTCTCAATTTATTAAAACCGTTAATATAGAATAACATTAAAATAATTTATATGCAACTAATTTAATTTACTTTTATTTTTTACGATATTATTATAAAATATGATTTACTTATTAAATAAAAAGATAAAACTATTAAACGATAACGGAGAATAGAAATGAAAAAAATAAATTTAATAATAATTTTTATGTTTATATTTACTTTAATATTAAACGCAAATGTCATAGAGGACGAAATATTAAGACTAATCAATTTGGAAAGAAGCAAAGCGTCTCTTCCGCCAATCGCAAATAACGAAAGATTGCATTCGATAGCCTTATATCATAGCGACAATATGGCGAATAATAAATTTTTTGGAAATACCGATTTGGACGGATTCGATTCAAAAGGCAGACAAATAAAATTGTATCCAGAAATGGTTGGAAATATAACGGAAAGTTTTGCAAAATTGGATGTGATTCCTCTTACAGATAAAAACGCAGCTTCGAGCATAGTAAAAAGACTAATGGAAACTCCAGACGATAAAAAATATATAATGTCAAAAGATTTTAACGCTATAGGAATCGGCGCGTCAAAAAGAGGAATCGGAGTATATACCACGATAACTTACGCGAATATAATAGCCGAAGAAGTCGATTTCAAATCGGAAGCGAAATTAGGAGAAGACATTACTATAAAATATAGAATCTTAAATAAAGCTCCTTTCACGGATTTTAAAATTGCCGTAGAAACCGCAGATAAAGACGCAAGAATACTTAGCGATGACGGAAAAACTTATATAGGCGTTATTATATACGATGTTAATGATGCGGGAAATAATGTTTTAAGCAGAACTTTCAAAGCGGAATACGGAAGAGGCGATTATAAAATATCTCTTCTATATAAAGGCGAAAGATACGAAAGCAATATAAAAACAATAACGGTAAAATAAAAATACGATAAAGAAAAAATATAATGAAATTTCGCAGAAGATTTGAAATAAAAAGCGGTATAGATTTGACGCCGATGATAGATATAGTATTTAATTTGCTAATATTCTTTATGGTTGGAACTACCATAATAGAAACTCCTCAAATAGAAATTAGTTTGCCAAAATCGAGTTCGGCTGTCGGAAGAGATTTGAATCAAAATATAATAATAACGATTTCCAAAGAAGGGCAAATATTTGTAAACGGAGAAGCGATTAACGATATTGACGCTCATCTTTCAAACCTTTCTACTGTCGAAGGCGAACTTGAAAAACCCGTTGAAATAAGGTCGGACGAGGATGTGAGGACGCAGATTCTTATATCGGTTATAGACAGCGTAAAAAATGCGGGATTCACGAGATTAAGTATAGCGACAGATTCCGCAGAATAAAATTTAGGAAAGAGAATGAATAAAAAGGCTAAAGCGATTTTACTTTTATCTGGAGGATTGGATAGTTCGCTTGCTGGAGCGATACTCAAAAGAGAAAATATCGATGTTCTTGCAATAAGATTTATCACGGGATTGGAGTATGCCGTTATAAAAGAAGAACTTATGGAAATATATAATAACGACCCCGCTAAAAAAATTGCCGACTTTCTAAATATTCCTATAAGATTTGTTTCGTTAAAAGATAAATATATAGATATGTTTTTAAATCCGAAATACGGATATGGAAGCGCCGTAAATCCATGTTTGGACTGCCATATTTTAATGCTTAAAACGGCAAAAGAAATAATGGAAAAAGAAGGATTCGATTTTGTCGCTACGGGAGAAGTGAAAGGACAGCGCCCAATGAGTCAAAAACCGCAGGATTTGATTAACGCGATAAAAGAAAGCGGACTCGAAGGAAGATTGCTTCGTCCATTATCGGCAAAACTTCTTCCTATAACGATTCCCGAAAAAGAAGGTTTGATAAATAGAGAAAATTTGTTTGGAATATACGGAAGAGCGCGACATATACAGATGGAACTCGCAAAAGAATTCGGCATAAAAGACTATCCTATTCCAGCGGGAAGCGGTTGTTCGATAGTAGATAAAAGTTACGCGAAAAGATATAAAGAACTTGTAGAACATAATACGACAAAAATAATCAATATGGAATTAATGCAATATTTGGCTATAGGAAGACATATAAGAATAG
>NZ_SJDU01000223.1 GCF_005518285.1 Brachyspira catarrhinii
AGATTTTACACATAACGCGAGAGTCGGCGACAATATGATGAAAGCGATAGCCGACAATTATAGAAAAATAAGAAACACTTTCAGATATTTGCTTGGCAATTTGAACGATTTTGATTTTGAAAAAGATAAAGTCGAAGTAGAAAAACTTTTGCCCGTTGACAGATACGCTTTGTCTCGTTTATATAGTTTTCTTAAATCCGCGGAAAAATCCTGCGATAATTACGAGTTTCATGTATTTTATCAAAAACTTATAAATTATTGCGTAGTCGAACTTTCGGCGACATATTTGGATATAATAAAAGACAGATTATATTGCGATAAAAAAGATTCTTTAGCTCGAAGAAGCGCTCAAACGGTTTTGGCGGAAATTTTGGATGTGTTGGTTAAAGTAATAGCTCCGTTTCTGCCTTTCACTATGGACGAAATTTGGGGACATTATAAAAAATCATCTTCCGTTCATTTGGAATTATGGACGGAATTAAAAGAAGAATATATCGATTTGGAACTTGAAAAAGAATGGGAAACTTTGATTAAGGTAAGGGGCGATGTTTTGCTTTCGCTTGAAAGAGCGAGAGACAATAATACAATCGGCAAATCTTTAGAAGCTTATATTAATATATCTCCAAAAGATTCCGCCGTTAAAGATTTATTAATCAAATATAGTAAATACTTAAACGAAATATTTATCGTGAGCAAAGTGACAGTCGAAGATAAAAAAGACGATTCTTTTATAGAAGGCGATATTTCATTTGTAAAAACGAGTAAAGCGGAACATGAAAAATGCGTTCGTTGTTGGGGACATTACGAATCTGTTGGAGAAGACAGCGAGCATAAAGAGTTGTGTCATAGATGCATCGAGGCGATAAAATAGTTTTTAAATTAAATTTATTTATATTTAGAGAAATTAAAACAATATCAATCTCGCTTCATGGGAATTCTTAAAAATATCTCGCTTCCAACCGAAAGAACATTATTTTTTAATTTATTCCAAGCCTTTATTTCCGAAATGTCGATTTTAAATTTCCGCGCTATAATCCAAAGAGTGTCGCCTTCTCTTATATGATACATTATATCTTTATATTCGTAATCGGGCGGAGGCAAAGATTCAAAATAAACAAATCTGCCGTCTCTAAGTCTCTCTCTCTCCTCTTCATATTGCGCCATATCGACTTGTTTTGCGTTATCGAGTCCTTGAATCGGAATCATTACCTGCTGTCCGATATTTAAATTTCTCGTTTTCAATTTATTTATTTCCACTATAGCCTGCATCGGAACATTATAAAATCTCGATAGATGCGAAAGAGTTTCGTTCATTCTTACTTCATGCTTTCTGAAAGTAATTCTCTCTTCCGCTGGAATCTTTCCAAATGTGTCGTAAAATTTCTGTTCTTTTCCTTCGGGGATTCTTAAAGGATATCTAACCATAGCTGGAGGAGTGACATTTCTCACCAAATGAGGATTCAAAGCTTTCAAATCCGCGGTGTCGACTTCAATCATTTCCGCGATAATCGACAAATCCGCAGCATCGTCAATATAAACCAAATCGCCTTGAGGAAAAATTACATTTGGCTTATTTATTTTGAATCCGAATCTTTCGGGATTTTTCGCTATTATAACCGCAGCGACATATTTTGGTATATATTCTCTCGTTTCTTTCGGCAAAACTTCCGCTTTAATCAAATCGTCAAAAATATTGCTTTTAGCTTTTTTTATAGCTCTCGATATTCTTCCGCCTCCCGCGTTATAGGCAGCCAAAGCTATAACCCAAGATTTGAAATTTTTATTTAATCTTATCAAATGTTCCGCCGCAGCTTTAGTCGAACGTTCGGGGTCAAATCTGTCGTCCGCCCAATAATTGACTTTAAGATTATATATCGCTCCCGTCATAGGCATAAACTGCCAAAGTCCCGCCGCTCCCGCTCTCGATATAGCTTGAGGATTAAAACTGCTTTCGATTATTGGCAAATATATCAAATCTTCTGGAACATTTTTTTCTTTAAAAACTTCTTTTATATATGGCAAATAAATCTGCGCTCTATCGATTATTCTCTGCATGTGAGGTTTCCAATTTCCTTGATACATGCTTATATAATAAGATACTCTATCGTTTCTGAAATTATTTACATCGAAACCCGCAAGCTCGACAACTTTTATATCGCGTCCCAAAGCCTCGCCGTAAACGGTAAGCTCGTATAGATTGACTCCGTCCAAACCTTTTCTTATATACATATCGAAAGTGTCGCATGAATTTGCGAATAATATTAAAATCGTTAGAAAAACGGAAATTATAATTTTCTTTATTTTGCTTTTATTGTTTTTATTAATAATAACTTTCACCATATTTAATTTTAAGATTTATAAAGAATTGATTATTATATTTAACATTATTTTTTGTATATTTGCAAGCATAAAATAACTTGAAAAATTATAAATAAAATAATACAATATAAAAAATTTTACTTCGGAGTTTTATATGTCAAAAAAAATTTTAGTTCCTTTAGCGGAAGGTTTTGAAGAAATTGAAGCGATAACGATAATAGATATATTAAGAAGAGCAAATTTGGAAGTTATAACGGCGTCTTTAACCGACAATTTGGAAGTAAAAGGCGGGCATAATATAATCGTCAAAGCCGACACTATTTTGGATAAAGTCATTAACGAAGATTTTGACGCTATTTCGCTTGCTGGCGGTATGGGAGGCATGAATAATTTGAAAAACGATAAAAGAATAATAGAAAAGATTCAAAAAATGTATAAAGAAAAAAAACTCGTTTCCGCCGTATGCGCGTCGCCTATAGTTTTGGGAGAGGCTAAAGTTTTGAAAGGCAAATACACTTGTTTTCCAAGCTGCGAAAAATCTATAAATATGGGAGAATATGTAGAAAAAGATTTGGTTGTTGTAGACGAAAATATCATAACCTCGAAAGGTCCCGCCACAAGCATGCTTTTTGCGTTAGAAATAGTAAAATATTTAACGGGCAAAAACGAAGAATTACCGAACGCTTTATTAATGCCTATCTTAATAAAGAATATAAAATAATTTTTAATAAAAAATCGATAAAAGAGAATTAATTTCTTATTTACATAGTTTATAGCTGTTATCTTTATAAAGTTTTAAATAAATTACATAAAAATTTTGTAATTGACATATAATTGAAAAATAAAAATTCGAATAAAATTTGATTTTTAAAAATTTTTTGACTATACTATATGTATCATGCACAAGTTAACTTTCTATGAATTCGCTTATCTTTTAAGCATCTTTAGAAAACTTAAAAACATTAATATAAATACAAATCTTATGTATAAAAGGAGAGATTATGGGCAAAATATATAAACCCGAAAGCATTCGTAATGTAGCCATTTTAGGGCATGTCGGAAGCGGCAAAACGACTTTAAACGAAGCTTTGCTTTTCAGAGCAAAATGCATCGACAAAAAAGGCGAAGTGGCAAGAGGAACTACCGTAAGCGATTATACGGACGAAGAGATAAAGCATAATATGTCGATTCGCACATCTTTAAGCTTTATAGAATGGAAAGACCATAAAATTAATCTGCTTGACATTCCGGGTTCTGGAGATTTTAGCGGAGAAATTAATCCAGCTTTGAGAGTCGCCGAATCTTGCATTGTAGTTATTGACGCGGAATTTGGAATACAAATCGAAACGGAAAAACATTGGCAAATGGCAAATAGTTTCAAAAGACCGCGAATTATTTTTATCAATAAAATCGATAAAGATATGATTAATCATAAAGAATTGCTTGAAAAAATAGAGCATAACTTCAAAGAGCCTCCCGTAGTTCCAATACAAATTCCTATGGGAAACGGAAAAGACTTTAAAGGAATAATAGATATTATTTATCATAAAGCTTTTTTCCTTTAGTCGCTGGAACATAAGAAGGAGAAGGCATATATCGGAT
>NZ_SJDU01000224.1 GCF_005518285.1 Brachyspira catarrhinii
ATACTACAAAAGGCATGCGTTCACCTCAACCATTATCCAATTGCTTATTTTTTTAGGTTGTTTCGGATAGGCTTTAACCGCCGCCTCGTAATAATCTGCAAGTTCTGGCTCTTCCGTTAAAACGATTATGTCTTGGTCGGGCAAATCGTAATCTTTTTTTAATCTCTCTCTTTTTTTCTGCGGAAGTTCTGGCAGTTCTTTTCTTGCGCTTTCAATTTCTTCTTCTTTAAGAATTAAAACGGGAATGTCGGGGTCGGGAAAATATCTATAATCCGCAGCGCCTTCTTTTGAACGCATGCCTTTTGTAGTATTTTCTTTTGCGTCATAAAGTCTCGTCTCTTGAAGAATTTTCTCTCCGTTATTTAAAGCCTTTATCTGTCTTTTAATTTCATAATCAATCGCAAGTCTAACATTTCTAAAACTATTCATATTTTTTACTTCGGTTTTAACGCCTAACTCTTTGCTTCCTTTTGGTCTTATAGAAACATTGGCATCGCAACGAAGAGAGCCTTCTTCCATATTGCAATCGGAAACATTTATATATTGAAGAATCTTTTTCAATTCGGTTAAATATTGATAGGCTTCCTCGCCCGTTGAAATATCGGGTTCGCTTACGCATTCTATCAAACAACAGCCAGCGCGATTCAAATCGACATAACTTAAAGGTCTGCCCGTATCGTCATGCACCAGTTTTCCCGCGTCTTCTTCCATGTGAATTCTATTTATTCTAACGCTTTTATTGTAGGAAGAACCGTCCTCGTTTAGAACCGTTATATCGATATGTCCTTCCGTGCAAATCGGCTCGTCCATCTGCGTGATTTGATAATACGAAGGCAAATCTGGATAGAAATAATGCTTTCTTGCAAATCGGCTTACTTTTTGTATGGCGCAATTTGTGGCAATTCCCGCTTTTATAGTTTTATGCACCATCTCTTTATTGACTATCGGCAAAGTCCCCGGATGCGCTTGACATCTCGGACAAGTTAAAGTATTCGCTGGCGCGCCAAAAGTATTCGGGCATGAACAGAACGCCTTTGTTTTTGTATTTAATTGAACATGCACTTCCAAACCTATAACCGCTTCATATTCCATATTAATATCCTAATTAAAATTTATTTTTATATATTTTATATCTTTTAAAATATATTTTCAAGTTTTATATTATAATTAAATTATTAGAAATTTATAATAAAAAAATTATAATATATTGGTATTAATTTTAACGATTAATATTCCGTATTTTAATAAGTATTATATTTTTTTGTTTTAATTTTATTTTAACTAAGGATAGAAAATGCGAAAATTTATTTTTATGATTATTTTTACTATATTACATGTATCTTTTAATCTCCACTCTCAAAATTCGGAAGAAACCGATACGATTTTGTCGAATATTATGAACGGAAAAAATTATAGCGTTGAAAAAGATAGGCTAACCTCAAAAATAAATATCTTTACTTCTTGGAAAGAAACTTATAAATATATGCGAGATTGTAGATTCAGATTCTATAAAAGATTCGGAAGAACTTTAACTTTGGAATTTAGATATAGAAGTCCTTATAAAATTTTTGTGAGTAATGAAACTCCTATAATATTTTCTTTTGAAAACGGAAGCGAAACCGAGTTATACAATATACAAAAAGTAGTTTATAGCCCTTATTTAATGGGAAATACCGAATACTACGATATAGAGATTAAATATAAATTCAACGATGATAGCGAATTCGATAATTTTGCAAATGATTCCATAACGAATATAAGATTCAATTTTATCAATTATTTAAATGAAGAGAGTTTTGACGACATATTAATGTCTCCATCTATAACTACAAATTGGCAAAATAAATTTTTAGATTTTAGAGAAGGTATCGATAAACTTAGAGAATTAGAAAATTAATTTTTATCTAATTAAAAAATTTATGTCATTGCGAGCTTTCGTAATAAAGTATGGAAATCATTAACAACTATAAAATAATGGGTTTTATTTCAACTATTTACTTAAAAAATAAATAAAAGTATAATATAATTTATGAATATTAAAAATAATAAATCAACGAATAATAAAAATTTAGTTTCCAAAATATGCGCCGTTATATGCATAATTTGCGCAAGTTCTTCTATAGCCGTTATGGTTTTGCTTTTGATAAATTCAAAAACGGCAAGAGAGATAACTTCTTTTTCTTTATATTCGAGTTTTTTAATAATATTTTATATAATCAATTCGATATATCATTTTTTTCCGTTTCATTATAAGGCGAAGAAAGTTTTTTTTATTTTGTCTCATGCTTTTTTTATAATGATGATTTGGGGAGTTTATATTCCGCCATGTTTAATCTCGCTCGAAGCGGGCTGGGGTTGGAGTTTTTTCGGAATAATCACTGGGCTTTGCGTATTGGGAATAACATTAAGAAGCGTTTTCGGTTATAGATGGAGAGGTTTGATGGAAACTATTTATTATTTTCTTCTTAATTGGGTTTGGCTTATATCGATTCCAAAAATATCTTTGGCGGTTGGAGATAACGGAGCTATACTTTATTTGACGGGATTTTTGCTTTTGAATATATCTATGGTATTTTACAGACTCGCTATGTATGAAACGAATAAAAGATACACTTTATTTTTGCCTATGTTTTATTCTTTGCTTATAATTTCAAATATTTGTCATGCTATTTTTATGTTTAAATATGTGGCGAATATATTTTAATTATATTTTATTATTTTATTTTTTAAGGAGATAAAAAATGATTGAAGAAAAATTGATACAATATATAGAAAATACGATTAAAGAAAATTGGGATATTAACGCTTTTTCAGATTACGGAAAAGATAGAATAATAAAATATTCCGATGTTGCAAAAAGTATTTCTATTATGCATACCGTTTTCAAAAGAAGCTCGATTTATAAGGGAGATAAAATCGCTCTCTGTGGCGGGAATTCCATTAATTGGGCTTTAAGCTATTTGTCTATAATAAGTTATGGCGCCGTTGTAGTTCCTATATTGGTTGATTTTTCTCCAAGCGATATATCCAATATTATAAAAGATTCGGGAGCAAAATATTTATTTATAGATAGAAGTATATCAGACAAAATGGACAATGAAACAATCGACTCTTTGGATATGGTTTTTTCTTTGGACGATTTTTCTATAATAAATGTAAATAACGATATTTATAAAGAGATTAGAATCGGAGATAATTTATTTAATATAGAATTAGAAAATTTCAGCAAAGAAAATTTCGCTTTAAATATATTCGACAACGAAACTTTGGCTACGATAATTTATACTTCTGGAACTACGGGATTTAGCAAAGGAGTAATGCTCAATCATAACGCATTAGCCGCAAATATAAAATACGCAATAGCAAATATGCCGATAAAACCCAACGACCATATACTTTCTTTTTTGCCGTTAGCCCATGTTTTTGGATGTTTATTCGATTTTTTATTTCCGTTTTCAAAAGGAGCTTGCATATATATGTTAAATGCAATTCCGAGTCCGAATGTTTTATTAAAAGCTTTTTACGAAATTAAACCGAATCTAATTCTTATGGTGCCTCTCATAATAGAAAAAATTTATTTAAAAAAATTACTTCCCGTTATAAGCAAACCGTTAATAAAAAAATTACTTTCTATGCCTTTAATATCTTCAATACTCAAAAAAAGCATAAGAGAAAAACTTACAAAATCATTCGGCGGAAATTTCCATGAGGTTATAATCGGAGGAAGCGCCTTAAACGAAGAAGTTGAAAAATTTCTTATGGATATAGGATTCAAATTCACCGTTGGATATGGAATGACGGAATGCGCTCCTTTAATAAGTTATGCTCCTTGTTATAAACATGTCGCTCGAAGTTGCGGATGCTTGATAGACACTTTGGAAATTTAAAATTGAAAGGCAACGGATATAGAATATATGTGGA
>NZ_SJDU01000225.1 GCF_005518285.1 Brachyspira catarrhinii
CCAATCAAAAATTTAGCCGCTTTTATCGCTCCAAGAACGAATATTTTTTTCGACATTGCCGTATGTTTTATTTCTATCGCTTCATCGTCTCCGTAAAATATTACTCTATGCTCGCCGACTACCGAACCGCCCCTAATCGAATGCATGCCGATTTCTTTTTTATCTCTTTTATGATTTCCTTCGCGCCCGTTTACTATATTCA
The DNA here is from genome assembly GCF_005518285.1 of Brachyspira catarrhinii. GTDB lineage: Bacteria > Spirochaetota > Brachyspiria > Brachyspirales > Brachyspiraceae > Brachyspira > Brachyspira catarrhinii. The sequence goes on from NZ_SJDU01000225.1 coordinate 203, forward strand.
TTTTATTTTCAAAAGTTTCGTTTATTATATTGAATAAAGTTTTCGCCGTCCCGCTCGGAGAATCGACTTTTTTATTATGATGAGTTTCCAAAATTTCTATATCGAAATTATTTAAAACCGCCGACATTTTTTTTACCAAATCGTTCATCAAATTTATTCCAATAGAAGTGTTTGAAGAAAGTAATATTGGAATTTTAGAAGACGCTTCTTTAATTTGACTCAATATTTTATCGTCATAACCAGTAGTGCAAATCACAATCGGAATATTATTATCAACCGCAAATTTAAGCATATTAGGAATTCTCGAAAAATGCGAAAAATCTATTATTACATCGCCTTTCTCTTCGGTTAATTCGTCCGCAAATCCCGTTATCTCCAAATCTTCTTCGGATTCTGCAACGGATTTTAAAATATACGACATCGTTCCTGTTCCATGTATTATTATCTTCATTTTTTAACTCCGTATTTTTTTATTATCTCTTTCACATGCTCTTTATTTTTTTCGCTTAAAGGTCCCAAAGGCGAACGACAATCTCCAACTTCAAAACCGAGTATATTCATAGCGTATTTTATTGGCACGGGATTAACTTCTATAAACATCGCTCTTATTAAATCTATAAAATGAATTTGAGTTTTAACCGCTTCTTTAATGTTTCCGTTTAGATAATTCATAACCATATCATGATTTTCTTTAGGAACTATATTGCTTGTTACCGATATTACGCCTTTTCCTCCCAAAGCGAGTATTGGAGTCACCATATCGTCATTTCCAGAATATAAATCCAAATTAGGAACTTCGCTCGCTATATCCGCCGTATAACTTATATCTCCGCTCGCTTCTTTTATCGCTTCTATATTTGAAACTTCCGATAATTTTTTAATCACCGAAATTGGAAGTTTAACTCCCGTCCTCGAAGGCACATTATACATTATAATCGGGCATTTTGCCGCGTTTGCGATTTGCGTAAAATAATCTATTAGTCCGCTGTCGTTTCCTTTATTATAATAAGGAGTAACAGCCATAATAGCGTCCGCTCCGTATTCGTAGGATTTTTTCGTAAGTTCTACCGCGGTCGCCGTGACATTTGTTCCCGTTCCAGCGATAAGCATAGTCCTTTTATTCGTTACTTCTATGCAGAATTTTATCACTTCTATTCTCTCTTCTCTCGTCAAAGTCGCGCTCTCTCCCGTAGTTCCCGCGGCAATTATAGCGTCAACTTTATTTGCTATTTGAAACTCTATAAGTTCGGCTAATTTTTTATAATTAACCTGCCCGTCTTTTGTAAACGGCGTTATCAAAGCTACGCCCGCTCCCGTAAATAATGATGACATATTAATCTCCTTATTTCAAATTTTTATTCTTATATTTTAATTTATTTTTAATTTTTTATAAACAATTCTTTTTTATTATAAGTTTCATATACATTAACAATTTGAATATTAACTCCTATATTTATCGCTCTTTCGTCAATATCGAACAGTCCGTTATGAATGGGAATATTTATATTTTCGTTTGAAACTCCCAAACTAAAAAAAGCGCCCGAAACTTTTTGAAGATAATAACTAAAATCTTCCGTAGTCATATTCGCGTTTTCTTCTATAAAAACATTTTCTTTTCCCAATACCGAAAAACCGCTTTCTTTCACAATATCAACGGCTTTTGCATGATTAATCAATGCGGGATAGGAAGGCATATTTATAAATTCCGCTTTTGCATTAAAAGAATTTGCCGTATTCAAAATTATTTTTTCTATAGCGGACAATATTTTTTTTCTTTTTTCGTCATCGCATAACATTCTTATTATTCCTTCCATTTGAACGAAATCGGCTACAACATTTCTTGCATGCCCTCCGTTTATTTTTCCCACATGAAGTCTAACGCTTCCGTCCGTAAACGCCGATACAAAATTATGCAATTGATTTAAAATATTCGATGCCACAATTATCGCGTCTATTCCTTCGTATGATTTTGCGCCATGCGAAGATTTTCCATATATTTTAATATCGAACATATTCGAGCTTGCATACATAACTCCGTATTTCACGCTTATTTGTCCCGCTTTTATTTCGGGGCGAACATGCAAACCGTAAATGACATTGACATTATCCAAAGCGCTTTCGTCTATCATAGGTTTTGCGCCACCCGTTGTCTCTTCGGCGGGCTGATAAATCAATCTAATATTGCAAGGAGGTTTTACTTCTGAAAAATATTTTGCAATTCCCGTCAAAATCGCAATATGAACATCATGTCCGCAGGCATGACATTTTCTTTTTTCTTCAGACGCATATTCGCATTTCAAATCTTTTTTCAAATCGTCCATTGGAAGAGCGTCCATATCCGCCCTAAAAGCTATTGTAAAATTTTTATCGATTCCTTCGATGTCGGCGATTATTCCCGTTTTTGCAATTTTAGTTTTATGTTTTATATTCAAAGATTTAAGAATGGAAGAAATTTTTTCCATAGTTCTAACTTCTTCAAAACCTAATTCGGGATGTTTATGTATGTCTCTTCTCAAATCAATCAAAAATTCTCTCATTGAAATAAGCGAGGATTTTATCAAATCGTTATCATATATCATATTTATCGCCCTAATAATTATAAATAGAATATATTATAATCGTTTTTATGTAAATATACTAAAATTTTATCGCTATGTTTTAACATATTGACAAATATTATAAAATATAATATATTACTAAATAATATTAATTATCAATTATAAATTATTATTTAATAATTTGAATAATTATGGGGTTATTATGAATAACACGAGAAACACGATACAGAAACAGGTTATTTTAAATGCCGTTAGAGAATTGAAAAATCATCCCACTTCGGAAGAGGTTTATAATCATATAAAGCCCAATTTTCCTTCCATAAGTTTAGGAACGGTTTATAGAAATTTGAATTTGCTTTCGGAAAATAAAGATATACAAAAAATATCAATAATAGACGATGCCGTGAGATTCGACCATAAAACGGAAGAACATTATCATTTTCAATGCGATAAATGTAAAAAATTATTCGATATGCCTATGAGATATCAAAAATCTTTGGACGAAATCGCATCTAAAGAAAATAATATGGAAATAATAAAGCATGATATTGTTTTTTTAGGAATTTGTCCGTCTTGTAAATCTTAAAATTTTGCCGAATAAAAACCGTAAATTTATTTTTATAAAGTCTTGATTTAACTAATAATTTGATTATAATATATATAAATAAAACAAATAACTTTAAGGATAATGTATGTCAAAAGGCTATTTAGCTTTAGTATTGCATGCTCATTTGCCTTATGTAAGACATCCCGAGCATGAAAATTTTTTAGAGGAAGAATGGTTATACGAAGCCATTACCGAAACTTATATTCCATTGCTCGATTCTTACGATAGAATGGTTAATGACGGCGTGAATTTTAAAATCACTATGAGTATTACTCCTCCTCTTATGAATATGTTTGCAAACGAACTTCTTCAAAACAGATATGTGGAATATATAGAGAAGTTAATAAAATTGGCGGAAATGGAATGCGAAAGAACTTCTTTGGATTCTAATTTTCATCATACTGCGGAAGTTTATAGAGATAAATTTTATAGAATAAGAGACATATTCGTTTATAAATACGGCAAAAATCTTTTAAACGGATTCAGATATTTTTTGGAAAGAGGAAATTTGGAAATAATAACCTGCGGAGCTACGCATGGATTTTTCCCA
>NZ_SJDU01000226.1 GCF_005518285.1 Brachyspira catarrhinii
TTAAAAAAACGGGAATATTTTTTATTAAAAATCTTTATTTAAGATTGGACGATGGCGAAAAAATAAAATTTAAAGTCAATTTTATTAAAATCATTGATAAAGATGGAAAAAGGATAAATTATGGTAAAAATATTTTATGGAGAAAAATGAAAGAATATATATTGGGCGGAATTGATTTATAAAAAATAAAATTAAGGAATTAATATTATGATAAAAAATATATTTATATTATTTATAGCGGTTTTTAATTTTCAGTTATTTTCGGCAGAGAAAATAACGGTTGCCGTTTTGCCATTTTCGAGCGCAAACGAAGAAGAAGGCGACACATTGGCGTCTATGTTTGCAAATGAACTTAGCAAAAGAAAGGTTTATAGAGTTCTTACTCGAAATAGTCAAATGGAAAAAGTAATGAAAGAATTAAACTTTCAGAGAAACGGTTTGACGGACGAAAACACAATAATACAAATAGGACGCGCTTTGAACGCTCAATATGTATTGGCGGGCAATATTAGTAAACTCGGTAGGAATAATGTTCTTATAGTAAGTATGATAAATGTTGAAACCTTTGAGAATATTACGGGCGATAGCAAATCATTTAGGAATATAGAGGATGTTATTCAATTTGTGCCTCAAATAGTAAATGAAATAACGGGGACGAGAGGAAGAACGGTAGTCGATATTGATATTTTTGGAGACGAAAATGAGAAAACGGTTGTTACTTCGGGAGATAGAGCCGCTTTAGAGAGAGTTATAAAAAAGAGAAACGGAGAAAAATATATTAAAGATATAGAAACGGCAGTTTTAGTCGATATAAATCGTTCTATAAGAATATACGGATATAACGGTTATTATACAAATTCCAGAGGACAACGAATGGTTTACACTATTATAAATGATGAGTATTTAACGCCATTAATGATAGCTTCGGCTTGTAAATATAACGATTTATTAAAAGCTTTAGTTAGCGCTGGAGCGGATTTAAATTTACAAGCCAAATCTTTTGTTAATGGAATGAATAATATAGCTACCGCTTTAACCTATTGCATATTATCTGGCAATGTAGAAGGCGCTTCTATACTTCTTAATGCTGGAGCGAGTATAGATAATAGAGAAGATTATTTGCATACGGCTATACGGGTAGGAAATGTGAATATAGCTAAACTTCTTATAAATAAAGGCGTAGATGTAAATCAATTACCTAAAGTAAATGTATATTATACTGATTATAAAGAAAAAAGCGCATTGTCTTATTCTATAACTAAAGGAAATGTAGATACAGTAAAATTACTTTTATTAAATGACGCCGATACAACTATAGATAAAACGCCTCTTTTGATAACAGCTTTATCAACTCAAAATTATAAATACCAAATTGTAAAGCTATTATTGGATGCTGGCGTAGATATAGATGTTAGGGACGGATGGGGTGATACGCCTTTAACTATAGCCTGTGAAAAAGGATATATTGACGCCGTAAAATTATTGATAGAATACGGAGCGGATGTTAATTACGCGGATAAAAAAGGAAAAAAGCCTTTATATTATGCTATAAATAGTTCAAAGAAAAATGAAATAATAAAACTTTTAGTAGACAAAGGAGCTACTGAATAATTTAAATATATTTTTTATAAAAGGAGAAAATTATGTTTTGTGCAAATTGCGGAAAAGAAATTAAAGAAGGAATGAATTTTTGTTCTTCCTGCGGAGGTAAAATCGAACCGACTAATAAAGTTGATAATATTAGCAGTTCGGAAAATAATACTAATTATATTGATATAAAAGATATTAAGAATGATAATAATTCTACATCCGATTTTTATATGAATATAAAAGGTATAAAATCGAGATTTGACCATGGATATAATACTATGCAAGGAGCTGTAGCTATTATATTCGTAGTTATTGGTTGTGCATTTTGGTATATAATTGATAGTAATACTCCCACAGTCATATTATTTTCTTTTTTGATTTGTGTAATTTTCACTATGATATTTCCTTTAGTTATGCTAATAATAGCCACTAAACTTAACCCTCGAGGAGTATTTATAGATATGCAAAATGGAGTTCTAATTAAAAATAAAAAAACGAAATTTAATTTTTTAAAGGACGAACTTCATTTAAAAGAAGTGTTTGCAATTCAAGTTAAAAGCTTTAAAATAGACGCTCTGCCATGTCCTAAAGGCACTTTCAAATATAATAAAAATATACTTCTTAACACCCTTTTAGCAAGCGGAGAGTTTTACAAATTTACATTTTTTGATAAAAACGGAAGCCCACTATTGAATATACATTTAACTAATAAAAACGATAGAGATAAACTTATTGAAGCGCTTAAAATGGCTTTCAATACATTAGGTAAATATGATGTTCAAATGGAAGTAAATAATTCCGTAAGTAGAGATTTTGACGAATTGGCTATGTGATTAAATAATGTATTTTAAGGAGTAAATTATGTTATGTCCAAAATGTGGAAATCAAATTAACGATAATGCAAAATTATGTGATGCATGCGGCTTTTCAATTAATAGTCTTTCGGTGAATAATAAGGGAGGACTTTTAAGTAGAAGAAAAAGAAAAAGTGAGGAATTAGATAATAACGATGGTAAAATATCAGAAAGTGGTAGCGATATTAACCAATCAAATAATATATCTAATAATGAAAGCAATATAAATATTGTAGAAGATGTTAAAATAGTTCAAAGTAATAAAACGGTAGATTTTTCAAAAATAAAGAAAAAATAGAAATTTCATTATATATTTAATATTAACTTTTTTAACGGGCGGATTATATATGATATACTTTTGGTGGGGTTTTATAAAAGATATGAACCTTATTTGTGGGGAAGAAGGAGAAAGTCCAAATTCTATTTTAGTATTAATATTTTCCGTTATAACTTGCGGTATTTATTATTTTTATTGGATGTATAAACATTCCGAAAGAATAAAAAATATAGCCTCTCGTTATAATGTAAGAATAAAACAGTCAAGCGAAAGTATTTTATTATGGGCTATAGTCGGAACAATATTCGCATTTGGATTTGGTATATTATTAGGACAATATTTTATGATAACTAATTTTAATAAATTAACAAACGCTATAAAAGGAGAGTAAATTATGGGATTATTTTCAGATTTTATAGAAGGTGCTATTAATTCGGCTATAAATTTTAACGATAAAGACCACTTTTTTAAAATTTTATGCCTCGTAATTTTTGCAGATAATAGTAATGCATCCGTATATGATATAAAAATGGCAACGCTTATGTATAATACTATGTTTCCTAACGAGAGCATGATTGAAGTTCAAATTCAGAAAAAATTAAAATCAGCATATCAAGATATATATAATTCTAATAAATCTCCCGAAGAGATTATTAAAGATATAGAAACGGGCAGAATAGATAGAAATAAACTTAAAATATTTTTTATATGTGCATGTTTTATGGCTTTTGCGGCAAGTATTGATGAAGAGCTAAACAAGAAAAAAATATACATGGTTTATTTAATTAAAGTCGGATTTAAATTAACGGACGATGAGGTTAATGACGCCTACTTATTTGCAAGAAATAATGGGTTAGATGATATTACTTATCAAAATATAGTAACTGCTCTTGAAGAAGCGTTTGAATATTTTGATAATAATGATTTTGACGAAGAAGATTAAAATTGATTAAAAAATATTTTATAGGGGCGGTTTGATAGCTGCCTCTTATTTTTACACAATGAAAAATATATTACAAATAACGATTATTTTATTTTTAATTCAATCCGCTTTAACAAGCACTAACTATAAAGACGAAATAAAAGATTTTACAATAGTCAAAGTTAGAGACGGGGCTAACAGCCCGCAGAAGCGAGATACTTTTGTAATCAATATAGAAAATGTTCCCGATGTATTTGGTAAAGAGATAG
>NZ_SJDU01000227.1 GCF_005518285.1 Brachyspira catarrhinii
GTGGGAGTGGCTATGGGAATAACGGGAACGGAAGTTTCAAAAGAGGCGAGCGATATAGTTTTGCTTGACGATTCTTTTGCCACAATCGTTAAAGCCGTTCAATGGGGTAGGGGAATTTACGATAATTTTCAAAGATTTATTCAATTTCAGCTTACGGTTAATTTCGCTTCGGTTATCGTTGTTTTGCTTTCTACATTGACGGGACTCAAAGCTCCTTTCACGGCGATTCAATTATTATGGATAAATATAATCATGGACGGACCTCCAGCAATCGCTTTGGGACTCGAGCCGATAAGAGGCGATTTGATGAATAGAAAACCTACTAAAAGAAACGCGAATATAGTCACAAAAAATATGCTTAAAAAAATATTATATTCGGGAACTATTATGATTATATTGTTTATGATTCAAAGCAAATTAAATATTCTTGGAGTGAATGCGGAAGAAAAATCAACGGTTTTATTCGCTATGTTCGTTATGTTTCAAATATTCAATTCTTTCAATAGCAGAGAATTGGGACGCGACAGCATATTTAAACATTTTTTAGATAATAAATTAATGCTTTTGTCTATGCTCGGAACTTTTATATTGCAGATAATTGCCGTTCAATATGCGGGAGGATTTTTTAATACGATTCCTTTAAGTTTTAATACTTGGCTAAAAATTATAGGAATGTCTTTTATAGTTATAATTGCCGCGGAGGTGTTTAAAATATTTGAGAGATTAATTAAGAAATAATATTTTATTAATTTTTATTATTATCGAGAAAATCGGAAATTTCGTTCGATAAGTTTTCCATAAATAATATTCTTTTATTTACGGTATTTACGAAATAATTATAAAACACAACCGAAGGAATGGCGATTATAAGTCCCGCCGCAGTCGTAAGCAAAGCGTTAGCTATTCCAGAAGCCAAAGCGGTTGGGCGTCCGCTTCCAACGGTTGAAATAACGGCAAACGACTGTATCATTCCAAGTATCGTTCCGAGCAATCCGAGTAGCGGAGCGACTGTGGATATTGTGGAAAGCGCCGCTATAAACCTTTCCAATTTCGGAAGTTCTTTATTTGCTTGACTTTGCATTAATTCTTTAGATATTTTTGTATTCTTTAATCCAGCGGTTATGATATTCGATAATGGAGATTTGCTCGTTTCGCATAAGGCAATAGCAGCTTTTATTTCGTTATCTTTTATTAAAGAAATAATTTTTTGAGATAAAGATTCGTCCGAAGATTTGATTCTTGTAAAATAAATAAATCTGTCGACTATTATCGTTAATGCCATTACGGAAGAAATCAAAAGTCCTATCCAGCATAAAGTCATAGCGGCATTGATTAAAGTGTCAGCGTTAAAAATACCGTTCATTTATAAAATACTCCGAATAATTATGATTGAATATTTTAATTTAATTAGAGTAAAAAATCAATGATTAATTTATTTATAACTTTTATTTTTTAATTGCTTGATTACTTTATCTACAAAATATTCTATATATTTAAAATCCGTTGCAATATTTACTCTTATGAAACCTTTGAAATTTTTTCCAAACCATTCTCCGAAATCAATCGCAATTTTGCAATCGTCTTGAATAAATTCTTTTACTCTGTCTTTGTTTACCATATTTCTTAAGTCAAAAAACGGCAAATAAGTTCCTTCCAAAGGACTTGTTATTATTTCTGGGATTTTGCTTGAAAATTCTTCTTTTATATATTCGTAATTTCTTTTAATAGTTTTTAAAAGTCCGTCAACCCAATCTGCGCCATGCTTATAAGCCGCTTCGGTAGCTATTAATCCGAGCAAATTGAATTCCGTTCTATTTACTGTGCCGACAAATTTTTTATATTTTCTTCTAATTTCTTCGTTGGGAATAATCACATGCGAATTTAAAAGGCTCGCCAAATTAAAAGTCTTGGAAGCGGAATTTAAAACGATAAGATTTTCGTAATATTTATTATCTACCGACAAAGCGGATATGAAAGGACGAACTCCCAAATTGATATCTTGATGAATTTCATCGGAAACTATATATAAATCATGTTTTTTGCAAATCTCAAAAACTTTTTCAATTTCTTCTTTTGTCCAAACTCTTCCAACGGGATTATGCGGATTGCAAAATATTATTAATTTGACTTTATTTTTAATTATTTCGCTTTCCAATTTTTCAAAATCAATCGTAAAAATTCCGTTATCGTTTTTCAAATCACAAGTTATTAAATTTCTTTCGTTGTCTTTTATAGCGTTATGAAACGGATAATAAACGGGAGTAAGTATAATAATACTATCTTCTTTATTTGTAAAAGCGTTTACGATTAGATAAAGCGCCGTCACCAAACCGCTTGAAAACGAAATCCATTCTTTTTTCAAATCTATATTATATCTGCTTTTCTGCCAATTAAAAAAAGCTTCAAAATAACTGTCCCATAAATGAGTATATCCGAAAACTCCATGCGATATTCTTTTATTCAAAGCGTCTATAACTTCGTCTGGCGCTCTAAATTCCATATCGGCAACCCACATTGGAATCAATCCTTCGGTTTTAAATCTTTTTTCAATTCCCGTATCCCATTTTTCCGAATTAGTATTTTTTCTATTAACCGTATATTTACGACAAAATTCTTCTATTTCCATTGATAGTCCTTTGAAGTATTTTTATTTTAATTTATTTTAATTATATAAAATAGAATTATAGAAATAAATTTTATTATGTCAATAAGAATTAAAGTTATAAAAAATACAAATTAAGTCTTTCAAAAATAGTAAATATAGTTTATAATATTTAGAATTATATTATTTTATTGGATTTAATCGTGGATTTATTAGTTATTATATTTTTTATAGTCGTGATTATGATATTTATTTTGATGTTCGGACTGCTTTTCTTTATATCTGGCATAGGAAAAATGGCGGGATTTTTTTCGTATTTAATATTTAGAAATAGAGAAGATTGTCCTTTTTGCCATTGCAGAAAATCTATGAGAATGATTAAAACGGAAAGCGGTTATAAAAAAGTATGCGATAGATGTAAATTTTCGGTAGAGGTGGAAGGCGAAAAAGTTAATGAGTAGATTTACGAGGGGAGGGGGTTGAACCCTCATGCCTAAGCGCTAGATCCTAAGTCTAGTGCGTCTGCCAATTCCGCCACCCTCGCTTAAGTCTATGCAATTATACATTATATAATATTTTTTTCAAGTATGGGTAAAGCTTATGACTAAAATTAAAAAACTAAAAAAAACTTTTCAAAGACTAAAAAATTTCTTTATAGAGGATATATATTATACGGATGCCTCTTTATTTAATCCCGTTAAAAGATTTTTTATAAATTTATTCAGAGTGATAACATTTGCGATAACCGATTTTATAAAAGACGATTGCACGATAAGAGCGGCTTCTCTAACATATCTTGTCACTTTATCTCTTATTCCCGCTTTGATTGTCGGACTTTTTATATTGAGAGTCTTTAATTTGTATCAAAATATTTTTATTATAATATTCGATTGGATGGGAAAAAATGCGCCTTCTTACGAGCCTATAGTCAGACAAATGTTAAATGTAGTCGACAATACCAATTTGGCGAGTTTCGGATTAGTCGGAGTCATTTCCACTTTGGTAAGCACGGGTTTGATACTTCATAATATTCAAAAATCGCTCGTTAAAATTTGGCGAGTAAAAATAAAAACTTCGATTCCGAGAGTGGCTGCAAATTATATAGCTTTGCTTTTTTTGATTCCCATAATGATTGGAATATCTTTTTCGCTTATAACCTACACTCATATAACTTCTTACAATTTTCCAACTATAATTAGAATATTGCTCTCTTGGGTTACTCCGATAATTGCGATGTCTTTGCTCGTTTTATTTCCTTATGTTT
>NZ_SJDU01000228.1 GCF_005518285.1 Brachyspira catarrhinii
TGAACTACTGCTTCAAATAGTTCGCCTACATTATCTTCTGTCCAACTGCTCATAGCTGTAGCTGATAAATCTACAGTATTTGAACTGTCATATAGATTTGTATCTTGTACAACTTTAGCTAAGTTTCTTTCTCTTATTAAGCCTAATCTGTTTGCTAGCTTCTGACCGATATAATTATATATTCTCTGTCCGCTTACATTAGAATCGCCTGTAATTTCATTGTAATCTTCTATTTTATTTATATCTATTCCAACATAAAACTCTTCTCTTACTAAATGAAAAGCTCTTTGAAGCGGTAAAGTAACCTCATTCATAACATGACCTAAAGGATTGCCGCCATACATGTTTCTCAAATTATACGCCATATTATCATCATCTTGATTTAGCATAAAACTTGATAAAGCAACCTGTACTTCTGGTATATCTTTGCTTATAAAATTTGTCTGTCCGATAAAACTGGATAAGTCATTAGAAAGCGGAGCAAACATTTTATTTCTTAAATTTTGAAAACTTGGTTTTGCCATTTTGTTATTTCCTCCATTTTTTATAATTTTTATTTCTTAAAAACACATAAGGTAATTTATCCAAAAAAGATAATTTTAACATTATGCTGGAACCGCTATTTGCTGTACTAAAATAATTGTAGTTAAATCATTAGCGGATTTAGCAGCTCTCAAAACTTTTCCGCACGGTATTTGCTGAGATGTAGCTTTCTTAAATCCTGAAGCTGTAGGAGTTATAACATCAGTAGGATTTACTGCCTCAGCAACTTTGACATCAACTATTCCTTCATAACAAACACCAACTGAGGCATCAACTACGCCTTCAACCTCTGTCCCATAAATAACAGGCTCTTCAACGCAAATACCTATAAATAAATTACCTGAAAACTCGCTAGTATAAACAGCCTTTCCGCTCACATTTTTTAAATATACTGCCTCATAAGGCTTTGGCGGATTAGCAGTATCTATTGATATTCCTTGTTTTATAACTTGTCCATGTACCATATTATTTTTCCTCCTTTATTGCTATGCTAAAAACTCGCCAATTAATAGCTAGCAACTGAAGTTACTAGCTGGCTCGTTTTCGCCTTATTTATTACTATAAATTTTTATTATCTAAACATATCAGATATTGCTTTAAAATCTGGCTTATTATCTTTAGCAGCTGAAAGTTTTACTTCTTCTGTTTTAGAAGAAACTCCAATTATTTGTAAACCAGATTTAACCATATCCATAATTTCATCTTTGCTGAAGCCTGCCTTAAATAATTTTTTAGCTTTAACAAAAGTATCGCTCTCGCTTTTAGAAGAACATCTAATACCTTCATTATTTTCAGCAAACTCATCGCACCATTTTCCCCAAGTAATAGCAGAAAGATTTGCGGCATCTTCTTTTTTCTCTTCTGTATCTTTTACTCTTTCAACTTCTTTTGTAGTGCCGTCAGGTTCTTTCTTTATTTCTACTTTTCTAACTTCGCCTTCAGAAGTTTTTTCTCCTTCTGATTGAGCAGGCGGTTCGCTTACACTTTCAGCTTCTTTAGTTAGAACCTCAATTACAGCATTACCCATTTCTTCGTCAGAGGCAATTAAATCAAGTAATTCTTTTTTTGCCTCCGCGTCCCCTGTTTTTACTTTTGATAAAAGCTCTTTTAATTTATCGCCCATATTTTGACCTCCTTCCTGAACGATTTTTTCTTCTTCTGTATTTTCAATTATTCCGCTAGCACAAAGAAGTTCGACACTTTTACTAGCAGGATATTCAACTGCGGCAACTGCTTTTAATTCACAGTTGGACCAATAAACATTATCATCATCTTCATTTGTTTTAAGTCCTACCATTTCTATGCTAGGATAAAAACCTTGCTTTTTAATTATTTCTTCTCCTGCCTCATTTAATTCCAATTCAGCATCTAAACCTATACCGTCATCTGATTTATAAACTGCTATAATCTTTCCTAAAGGCTCTCTCTCTAATGTTTGGTCTGCTTTATGTCCTTTGTAAAAAAATACATCTACAGTTCTATTATTAAAGCTATTAATAAGTTCATCAATATTTCTATCGGTTATGATATTGTTCTTCCCTTCTGTAAATGTATTGGCAGAAAGAAATGTATATTGCTTGAAACTATCACCTAATATTTTGTATCTTTTTTTTATCATATTATTGCTATGTTCGCCTCGCCTAAAAGTTCCGAGCAATTTCATTACTCGGAGGCTTCGGCTCACCCTCCTTTTTTATTTATTAGCTCCTTTTTGAGTAAGTAGATTATTAATAACACCGAGAACCCCTTCAGAAACAGGAACATAATAACATTTACATCTGTCCGCTCCTCCTAAACAATCTTTATCAGGAAGTTCAACATATTCCCTATCAACATTATAATAATTTCCTTGACTGTCTTTTCTGTATAAAGTACCAAAATATTTTTGACAATGACTACACATCGTTTCTAATATTCCTGTTCTTAATATAGCTAAATCATCAACATTTTCTTTAGCATTATTATTTGCTAAATCACTTACACCTTGAAATACTGATACAGCTGTATTGTCTGCCTCAGTATTAATATTTTTACCTTTGAAATTAAATATTTTTTCCTTTACTAAATCTGTTGCTTTTTTTATATCTATATCTTTGTTATATCCTCTTGTAAAATTAAAAAGATTATCAAAAGCTATTTTCTCAACCTTAGCTGATAAATCTTCTGTAATTACTTTCATATAGTTTTTAGTGTACTGCTTACTTAATTTATCAACCCATTCATTTATTGTAACTCCGAATATATCACTGAAGTTTTGCTGTACTCCGTTCACTATTTCATTTGCTTTATAATTAAAAAAGTCAGTCAAAGAGTTTTCTATTGTATATTGTATAGTTTTTAGTAATTCTTCTTTTTGCTGTTTAGTTAGCAAAGAACCTCTTATAAATGATTGAGGTTTTTCCAATGCTTTTTTGATTAAGTCATCATTATTCATAGCATTTCTTACAAACTCTTGTAAATAATTAGAAAGTTCGCTTGATGTTCTTACTAAAACTTTTTCTAATTCGTCAGCATTAATGATAAAACTCTCTGCTCCAGTAGGAGTTCTTTTTACAAACTTAGATAAAGGAATAGCAGTCTGTAAACCTACAGCATTGCCTTGATTGTCATATTGTACAGATTGTGATACAGTATTTCCTTGATTATCTGTTAAAGATGAATTAACTTCTTTTGTGTTATCATCTTTTTTTATAGCACTCATTGAAACGTTTTGCTGTGAATTATTATATTGAGAAACAGATAGAGTACAAACAATATTCAAGTAATCACAGTTTCCTGCTGCTCTTAATGATTTAAAGTTTAAATCAAAAAACTTTTTCATAAAGTTATTATTTAATTGAGAAATAAAATTATCTATCAATTCCTTTGCGGCAATGATACTATCAGTTTGAGATAATTCAGCAATATTTCTTGTAGCACCTCTGTTTAATCCAACGCTTTTTATATCAACATTTTTATTTTTAAACAATGTAGAAAGCATACCGTCTCTGAAATTGTACCATTCATTAGCATCTATACATTCTATTTTCTCTATTTTTCCGTATTGTGAAATAAATACTCCGCCGCCTTTTCTTACCCATTCAGTTATTTCTTTTTTTATTTGACTTCTTAAATCAGTGTTTATTTCAGCTGAAGAATTATGAGGTACAAAATTAAAACTATGCTCTCCAACATTCACTAAATTACGATTAAAACTATTGTCCATATTTTCAAGAACTTTCCAAAGAGGATAGGCAGAATATAAAAAAGGCTTGCCTAAAGGGTCTCCGAAATTATTGCCGTAAGTACAATAACCTGCTAAA